>NZ_JACJQU010000021.1 GCF_014696825.1 Anabaena sphaerica FACHB-251
AAATTGAGTTGTCAAGGTTCTGTCGGAATTTCTCCCGAATATTTCCCTTGCCTGTCATCCCCGAATATTTCTATTCGTTTCGACAGAACGAATCACACTAGCGAACTGCAAACATAATTATCCGTCAAAATGTCTTTGACAGACTACTAGTGTTGCGGCCGCATCTTTAACAATCTGTGAGCGGTGATAAGGAGCGCCGTCCCAAATCAATGTCATGGGGTGATTTGGGAAATCGTTTTGATTGAATTGCGTAACCAACGATTTGCTTCATCTTGATCGCTCAATGCACTCCACAACATCGAAATCATCCACGGTTCTGTGGCAATTGGTAGTTCAAAGATAGTCAAAGTGCAGATCATTGCAAAGCGGAAAGCGATGCGGTAAGGAAGTGCTGCTACCAAGTCACTGGATGCGATCGCAAAAGGCAAGACCAACATATGCGGCGTGGTTAGTGCAATGCGACGTTCTAAATTCTGCTCATTTAACGCTTTATCAATTTCGCCAATGGTATCTCGTCGCAAGGTGGTGAGGGCATGGGAAAAGGCCATGAATGCTTCTAAACTCATCTTTCCATTCCTAATCCCTGGGTGTCCTTGACGGCCAATTCCCACAAATCGTTCTTCAAAAATGGGTTCCCATAGGGTTTGCCGAGGTGGCTTCGGGAAAACGCCTAGTGCAATATCAATCACTCCCTGTTCAAACAAATCTCCAACACTGTCTTTTTCAAATCCAATCATTTGAAAGTTGAGAAACGGAGCGTTTTGATGGCTAAACTCCATTAGCGGTGGCACTAACACAAAGCTTGTGTAATCTGAACTACCAATGGCAAATGTGCGCTCGCTGGAGGTTGGCTCAAATGTCTGATTGGATGTCATGGTTTGACGAATCTGTTGCAATGCTGCCAATATCCCTGGTGCAAGTGCCTGAGCTTTGAGAGTTGGCTGCATTTGCCGTCCTAACCGCACAAATAACTCATCTTCAAACAAGATGCGTAAACGGTTGAGTGATGCACTCATAGCAGGTTGTCCAATCTGAAGTTGTTCAGCGGCTTTAGTCACACTGCGCTGCTCCAGTAAGGCTGCAAACGCAACCAACAGATTGAGGTCAATTGCTCCTAAATTTATTGATTTCATTAATAGTATTTATCTTAAATATCATCTTGTTCACTAGTTTAAGACTTGCTACGGTGACGGTATTACAAATTTAAACCGTATTTCTTGAAAAATATGATGCAGAAAATAGCAGTAATTACTGGCAGTCACAAAGGATTAGGGTATGCGATCGCCCGTAAGTTAGCACAAAAAGATGATATTCAAGTTGTGCTGACAAGCCGTAAGGAACAAGATGGTCTTGCCGCCCAAAAACAACTCTTGAATGAAAATATTCAAGTAGATTATCATTCCCTGGATGTGACAAGTGATTTAAGTGTGCAGCAGTTTACCGCCTGGTTGCAACAAACCTATGGCAGAGCCGATATTTTGGTCAACAATGCGGGTGTCAATCCCACCATGCAGCCAGAAGAATCTAGCTTGCTCACAGTACAAATCGAAATGATGCTATCAACATTTACCACCAATGTTCTAGCAGTTGCTCGCATCACCCAAGCTTTATTGCCATTGATGCAAGCGCAGAACTACGGGCGGATTGTCAACGTTTCTACTGAAATGGCTTCTCTCTCTTCGATGGGTAGCGATTACTATCCATTAGCTCCTTCATACCGCCTCTCCAAGATAGGGCTAAATGGGTTGACTGCAATCTTGGCAAAAGAACTTCAGGGTACAAATATTTTAGTCAATGCTTACTCTCCAGGCTGGATGCAAACCGATATGGGAGGTGCCAATGCACCATTCACAGCAGACGAAGGAGCAGAAACCGCCGTGTATCTAGCAACATTGCCAGAGAAAGGCGCACAGGGCAAATTTTTTGCTGAAATGCGGAAGTTTGGGGGGGCGATCGCACTGCCTTGGTAAGCTGTTAAACCTTTAAGTTGCACATTGAGACACATAGGGGAGAAAGATTAACGCTTTTTCTCCAAAATCAAAAATATGCAGCTTAATCTGATAATTTGGAACAACTGTTTGCTGACGATGCTTATCTGTTCTCACCCCAAATAAAAAAGTAAGTAGTCATACTAAAACTAACAACAATCACAAATATCCGCACAAAGCGAGGGTCTAAATTTCGAGCATAATGAGCGCATAAATAACCACCAAGAGAACCACCCACAGCCATTAAAATAGCCTGATGCCAAGCAATTAAACCAGCGAACATAAAAGGAAAAATAGCAATACCATTGATACAACTACCAAGAAAAGATTTAAAAGCATTCATAGTGTGAATATTTTTAATACCTAAAAAGCTTAAAGTTGCTAACATTAAAATTACTAAACCTGCACCAAAGAAACCACCATAGATAGATATTGCTAATTGAGCAATCACGAGAATTAATAAAGGTGGAGATTCTGATGATGATTTCTTGCTTTGAAATTGTAGCCACATTTTTAGGGGTTCGCTAAATGTAAATATCAGCGTTGCTGAAAGTAACAGATAAGGAAGTAGCTGTTTAAACATATCCGCTGATGTATATAGCAAAATAACAGAGCCAATTCCTCCACCAATTAAACTGGTAACACATAGTATCAAAAGCTGTCGTCGCGGGATGAGCAAATTGTAACGATATGCTCCTGCACTTGCCATAGCTGCAATCCATAAAGCAGTATTATTTGGATTCAGCCTACACCGATTACACCATTGAAGATGACTTGGAACAAACTAGTCAAATTAGTTTGAAAGTGATGCGGAAAAAGAAATCCACTTTAGTTGATTTAGGTGATGCCGTAGCTGATGAACTTTCTCTCCCTTTTGATGATATTTCATTAGAAATGATTTATCGTGGTCTTTATCATTTTACTATGGCTCATCAAAAAAGTAAGGCAACTGACCCTGTTCAGTATTTTGCTAACCCTCACAATCGAGATTTAGGTATTATCAAACAGAAGCGAAAACCAAATATTAAGTTAATTGTCTCTCCTTTTCCTGACCTTCAACGTGGGTCTGACCAATTCTTTTTCCATCATCCCCCAAAAGCCTCTTGACAAAATACTTTCAGCCTTAACTTGTCACCAATGGATCGCACTCAACTCTACACCAGAAATGCGTTAGCGAAGCGCACCGTAGGTATCGCTCTTAACTCTACATCAATAATGCGTTAGCGAAGCGCACCGTAGGTATCGCTCTTACTCTACATCAATAAATGCACTTACTTCCATTTATTGTTAAACTAGGAATATAACTTGAAAATATCAAACACAATGTCCAATCATTCTTCAGTTATAAGTGTGTCTCCTGAAATTATGAGTGGTACTCCTGTTTTTACTGGGACAAGAGTTCCTATACAAACACTTTTAGATTATTTGACAGCAGGAGATTCAATAGATTATTTTTTAGATGGTTTTCCCACGGTTACTAGAGAGCAAGTAATTACATTTCTAGAGGAAGCAGGAAAACAAATGATTAGTCAGGTAGCTTAGGATGAAACTGTATCTATTCGGTTTGGTTCAATGAAATATTAGCCTGGTTAGCACTAGAAAACTGATTTTCTTTCATAACTCTCATTAAAAACCGTAGTGCTTCATTCACTGCTTCAGCATTAGGAAACATCTCCGCAACATCAGCTTCTAACTTAACTGTTACCTCACCAAAGCTTTTCCGTTCAGCACCTAATTTCCTCACCCTGAGACTTTTTAAGTCATATTCTGGTCTGAGATCGTCTTCTATTTCTAGGTTATCCTTGTTCATAAGCTTCTCGTTCGGTTCGTGTTACAAGTCTGGCACTAATTAAACGAATAGAGTTTGTTCTTTCTGTATAGGACACAATTAATAAGCGTCCCTGATTTGACTCTCCAACTATAAGATAACGTTCTTCATCTACAGAATGATCTGGGTCGTAGAAATCTATATAGAGTGGGTCTTTAAAAACTGTTTTGGCTTCTTCAAAGGAAATTCCATGTTTTGACAGATTTTTTGTGGCTTTATTTTCATCCCATTCAAATTTCATGTAGTTATTATCAAGTTTAACATTTAGGAAAATAACAAATATATTTTACAGTTTTTGGTATAAAATAAATGCGTTTGCGTAGCGTCTCTTAGAGAAGGTATCGCTCTTACTCTACATCCATAAAATGCGATCGCTATTTACTCTACATCCATAAAATGCGTTAGCGAAGCGCACCGTAGGTATCGCACTCAACTCTACACCAGAAACGCGATCGCTATTTACTCTACATCAGAAATGCGATCGCTATTTACTCTACATCAGAAATGCGATCGCTATTTACTCTACATCCATAAAATGCGTTAGCGAAGCGCACCGTAGGTATCGCACTCAACTCTACACCAGAAACGCGATCGCTCTTTACTCTACATCAGAAATGCGATCGCTGTTTACTCTACCTCAGAAATGCGATCGCTATTTACTCTACATCAAAAATGCGTTAGCGAAGCGCACCGTAGGTATCGCTCTCAACTTTACATCAGAACTGCGATCGCTCTTACTTTACCTCAGAGATGCGATCGCTGTTTACTCTACCTCAGAAATGCGATCGCTATTTACTCTACATCAAAAATGCGTTAGCGAAGCGCACCGTAGGTATCGCTCTCAACTCTACATCAGAAATGCGATCGCTGTTTACTCTACATCCATAAAATGCGATCACTGTTTAATCTACATCAGAAATGCGATCGCTCTTTACTCTACATCAGAAATGCGATCGCTCTCAACTTTACATCCATAAAATGCGATCGCTCCTAACTCTACATCAGATAATGCGATCGCTCTCAACTTTACATCAATAGTGCGATCGCACTTCACCCTATATCTATAAAATGCGATCGCTCCTAACTTTACATCAATAAATGCGATCGCTATTCACTCTACATCAGATAATTTGATCGCTCTCACTTTACATCAGAAATGCGATCGCTCCCAACTCTACATCCATAAAATGCGATCGCTCTTAACTCTACATCAGATAATGCGTTAGCGAAGCTTACCGAAGGTATCGCTCCCGACTCTACATTGATATAGCTATACTCTTATTATGCAAGTCAATTTTTAAGAAACCAGCGCGAACTTCTTGATTTACCAGTACGATAAACATATTTTGATTCTCTTAAAAATGCACTTGTATAAGTGCTATTTTTATGTCCTAATAGATATGTTATATCCTCATTTGAGGCTTCTCCTACTTCCATTAAATACTCATATAATTTGACGTGTTTCTCTGAAGTTAGCATCTGAACAAAAAATGCTTTCCTAATTTCAAAAAACTCATTCCATGTTGGATTAACTCTTATAAAGATACCATCTTTGTTACCACACAACTCTACCTGTTCTATTCTTTCAACAGATTCTTTTACATCAAGCCATCCATTTCTTGAAACTCCGCTGACTCTTTGTATTACTTCGTTAACAGAAATTGCACCTTTTCTATATAGACTATTGATTATAATTAGATCAATCAGACCGTAATTATCAGGTTTTTCTTGTGTCACAACAAATATTCCAGGTAAAACTGATTCTGCCTGCATAATAACTTCTACAGAATTAAAAGATTCTTGAAATTTCGGAAACTCTCGACCATACATGAGTGAACCCAACCCCATTCTCTTAACACCCATTCCGGCTCTATCAACAAGTTGAAACTCCATCATGAGTTTGGCTAGAGCTTTATTTCGATGTCTTGGATGATGAATCGCAATATTATCTGATGTGACACCACCATAAAAATTACCTGGATTAGTAATTATCATTTCTGTTGAATCAAAGTCAACAGAGATCATTCCATCAATGGAGTAGTCACGATGAACAATTGCATTGATGAAAGCCTCATGGAATGCGATATCATCAAGAATAGGTACTTGGTACGTTTTATCTCTAAACTTTAATTCTAGCTTAACATTACATACTCCAAAACACTTTTTAGCTAATTTTACAGAATTCCAAATACATTCTTCCCTCACTTCATTTATGATAAGTTGACCTGTTCGAGTTTTCCAACTAAATCTGTACTCGTAAACACCCAGCCATTTTTTAATAACAACCGACTTGCCTAAAAATAAAAGACCAGACTTGGTAAGAGAACCATTGCTTGTTGCCCCAATTGCTTCTAAAAAAGCATTCTTGTCCGGCTTTGATTCTGGAGAATATTTTTTTCTATTACAATGATCTTCATAAGCTTCATCTATTGCTACAGGATTTAAAGAAGAAAACACATCTAGCTCAAGGATATCTGCGCTCCAGTCATAGTTTCGTAAATTAGTGACTGCTTGCCTAATCTCGTCAGGGTTCATAGGTCGGCTTGATCTACCGTCTCTAATACAAGTTTTTCCACTTGCTGTAGTTATCAAAGAATCACGTCTTTGAGGAACATGAATAACGAGATAATCTTTTGTTTCAAAATCTAAATATTCAGCCATTATATCAAAATAAGGTTTTATATTTCCTTTTATCCTTTGCTGAATTTCAATAACATCTCCACTTTCAAACCCAACAAGTTGACTCCCCCAATTCATATTATCTACATTATTACTATCTTTAACTCCAACAATAATAATTCCACCTTTCCAGTTGGCTAATGCTGATATTTCTTCAGCTAATTTCTGAGATTCGTTGTGTAGGGATTTAATATTTTTATATTCTTTAAATTCAACTTCCTCATTTTCAAGATTTTCGCTTGGTGTTACTTTGCATTCTGCCAATATTTCTCTTATTGAGTTTTGATCTTTAATTCTCATAACGGAGTTATTAATTGATGTTTTTATGTTTAACTATTTATTATACAAGAAGTTGATCAAGCATAACGGCAATAATACGCACATCATGAGTACGTTTACCCATTACCTTATTAGTTGTTACCAAATTTAACCAATTGGGAAAAATGTATTCAGACTCTTCCAGCAATGGGAAACGCTGACGAAGTTGGTGTATTGTGTTTCTGGTTTTTTCCACAGTCCACCCCAAACCATTAACTTCAAATGGTCGCGTAGCTACAACCCAAAACTCAACGAGTATTTGCGCTGTCAGCAAACATTCATCTCCCTGTGCGAGTAAGCGAGATATAGCCTCTGTTGCGAGGTGATGCTGAACATCAGAAGGATTACAGAAGCGCATCACAACATTAGTATCAAGAATATATCTCGTCATTCTTCGTAAATACTATCTCGACTAAAAGCTTCATCACTCAGACTCACACCAGTTTCAGGAAGTTGAGAAACCCAATCTCGAAACTCACTCGCCCTTGCTTCTGGTGTTAATTTTTGCCATAATGGAGTAGTGTCAGAAAACTTTTTAGATTGAAACTGAATAAAAGCTATAAAATCAGCTATTTTTTCCAGTTGTTCTTCATCGAGATGATCTAATTCTTGCTTGATTTTCTCTCGCAACATAACATAATTTAAGATTGTACAAATTAGACTGTAACAACAATCATTTTATAATTAGTCATTCCCCATTATCACTATATTCTAAATCAAGGTATCTTCTTTGCGCCTTTGCTCCTTCCCGTCTTTGCGCGAAACTTTAATCAAAATAAAGCATAATTAACCATTAACCAACACAGAAAAATCACTATGAACACACAACCTATCCGCGTCGGAGTTCTCGGTTTTGGTGGACTCGGACAAGCAGCCGCAAAACTCCTCTCCAGCAAACGGGAAATGATTCTCGTCGCAGCCGCAGACCAAAAAGGCTATGCTTACTCCACAGAAAGCTTAAACACCGAAGCTTGCATAACCACCTACCAAAAACAAGGTACAGTCGGCTATTTAGAACCAGTCGGGACATTAAGCAATAACAGCATTCAGGATTTAATTCAAGCCACAGGTAACGCTGTAGATGGTTATTTTCTGGCTTTACCCAACCTGCCTAACGACTTTATCCCCAACGTCGCTAAACAATTCATCCAAGCTGGTTGGAAAGGTGTGCTGGTGGATGCTATCAAACGCACCAGTGCAGTTGAACAACTCCTGTCCATGAAAGATGAACTCCAAGCCGCCGGAATTACTTACATGACTGGCTGTGGTGCTACCCCTGGACTATTAACCGCCGCCGCCGCTTTAGCTGCCCAAAGTTACGCCGAAATTCACAATGTAGTAATTACCTTTGGTGTGGGAATTGCTAACTGGGAAGCATATCGCGCCACAGTTCGGGAAGATATTGGTCATATGCCCGGTTATAGTGTGGAAACAGCTAGGGCGATGACTGACGCAGAGGTAGAAGCATTACTAGATAAAACCAACGGTGTGCTGACCTTGGAAAACATGGAACACGCCGATGATGTGATGTTAGAAATAACGGGAATTTGTTCACGGGATAGAGTGACAGTTGGTGGTGTAGTTGATACCCGCAACCCCAAAAAGCCTCTCAGTACCAATGTGAAAATTACCGGACGCACCTTTGAGGGTAAAATATCCACCCACACCTTTACATTAGGCGATGAAACCAGCATGGCGGCTAATGTGTGCGGTCCCGCCTTTGGTTATTTAAAAGCTGGTCAAGAATTACATCAACGTGGCATTTCCGGCTTATTTACCGCAGCGGAAATTATGCCTAAGTTTGTAAAATAGATGATTGGTGATAGGTCATGGGTAATTGGTTAATATTTCTATTATCTGTCACCTGTCACCTGTCACCTGTCACCTAGTCTAAGGAAGAATAAGATTCTTGATATTCTTCTTCTTCCAAAGTAGTAGGTGTTTGTATCACAAAAGGTAATTCTGCACCTATTAAACCTCGTTGGATACGTTCTGATGTTTGATTGAAAACTACAAACAGAGGATAGACAGTATTTGCACCTTCACTCAAAATATGACTATGACGGAAGGGCATGATCCATTCATATTCTTTATCTAACCAAACTTGGCATTGTCTCCATCTTCCTAATAAATCGGAAAAGTCTTCATGGGGACGATGAATAAATAGTAAGATTTCTACCCCAGTTTTAATTTTCCATTCTGGGTCACACATAATAATGGAAATATCACAGGGTAAAGCTCTTGTCTGTGAGGTTTTAGCTTCAATATCACGAAGCCGGACAATAGGTAAAGGAATAGTAATGACACTTTCAGAAGGACGACGCAAACTGGGTATCATCTCCAAATAGGGACGATGTTGTTTTAGTAGTGCGATCGCTGCTATATGATTGCTATATTCGGACAAACTAGCTTCATAAAGAGATCTTTGTACAGGCATAATATTAATTCAAACTTCAAACTTCAAAATAGATTGTTATCTAGTAACTGAGCCTTTATGTAAGTGTTATATTGAGTCTATCGCCAGGCTCAATATAACACTTGTCGAGAGCCTGATACATTTTACCCTGAGAATTTTGCTTTTCTGGACTAATCAACCGAGCTTTTCAAATACCTTAAACATCGGTAGATACATTGCCAGCAAAATCGTACCTACCATCCCCCCAAGAACCACAATCATTAAAGGTTCTAATACACTAGTCATTGATTTAACTGCCTGTTCTACTTCATCTTCATAAAAATCGGCAACTTTCATCAACATTCCATCTAATTCCCCTGTCTCTTCCCCAATCATCATCATCTGAACCGCCATAGCTGGGAAAACTTCGCCTTTTTTCAAAGCATCACTAATCATTCCCCCTTCTTGAACTTCTCGACGGGCTGCATCTATAGCATTAGCAATAACTTGGTTTCCTGATGTATCCCGCACAATTTCCAAACAAGTGATAATGGGTACACCTGAACGAGTTAAAGAACCAAAGGTACGGCTAAATCTAGCAACCGAAGATTTTTGGATTAAATCACCAAACAGGGGAACTTTAAGAGAAAGGCGATCAATAGTTTCTTTACCTACACGGGTTTTGTAATACTGCTTATAGGCAAAACTGGCAGCCATAAAGCCAGCAATAATCACAAAAGACCAATAACTTCGTAATATTTCACTACAAGTCATCAAGAATTGGGTGAGGGCTGGTAACTCTACTCCTATTTCTTTGAAAATGTTGGCAAAAATAGGAATTAGAAAAACCGTCATACCCACAAAGATAGCGGTTGCCAAAAAACCGACTACCACTGGATAAGACATAGCAGATTTGATTTGGTTTTGTAATCGCGCCATGTCTTCTAATAGTTTGGCTAGACGATTTAATACTTCATCTAATACACCACCTATTTCCCCAGCTTGAACCATACTCACATACAATCCATCAAAGCAATCAGGATGCTTCCGCATAGAATCGGAAAGGTTAATGCCAGTTTGCACATCATTACAAATCTCAATCAGAGCCTTTTTTAGTTTCGGATTGCTGCACTGTTCTGACAGCACACCCAAACCTCTAACAATTGCTACACCTGCATTTACCAAGGCAGCAAATTGACGAGAAAATACTGCTTTGTCTTTCACAGAAACCTTAACAAAGGAATTCTGAAATTTTTCCAAATTAAAGCGAGAAGCAAAAGTTTGAGATTCTTTTAGATCTTGAACTATAAAACCCTTATCTCTGAGATTAGTGCGTGCATCTGTTAAAGAATCAGCCACAAATTTTGCAGTTCGGGATTTTCCTTGAGAGTCCCGAACACGGGCAAGGTAGGTTGGCATAATATTAATTCAAGATTAGGTAATTGGTAGTTGAGAATTCATAATTTATAATTCATAATTCATAATTACCATGGGAACTACGAATTACGAATTAGAAAATTTAACGCGCTTTTGCACCAGGTTTTGCACCTGCTGGTGGTGCCGTTGCACCAATTAGACGTTGGACTTCATCGGGTTTAGAAGTCTTCGACATTGCTGATTCAAAGGAGATAGTTCCAGCTTTGTACATATCAGCTAAAACTTTCTCTAGAGTTTGCATACCTAATTTACCACCAGTTTGAATAGCTGAGTAAATTTGGGCTGTTTTACCTTCCCGAATCAAGTTAGAAATAGCGGGAGTGATAATCATAATTTCCTGCGCCATTACCCGACCATATTCACCTGGTTTGGGATTCTTCTTGGGTACTAAAGTTTGGCTAAAAACTGCCACTAAGGAGTTAGACAATTGTACCCGCACTTGGGTTTGTCTTTCCGCTGGGAAAACGTCAATCATCCGGTCAACGGTTTGAGAAGCGGAACTAGTGTGCAGTGTACCAAATACTAAGTGACCTGTTTCTGCAGCAGAAATCGCCAAAGAAATAGTTTCCAAGTCCCGCATTTCACCTACCAGAATGATATCTGGATCTTCCCGCAAAGCTGCTTTCAAAGCATTAGCAAAGCTTTTGGTATCTTCACCTAATTGACGTTGGTGAACTAGACTTTTGATTGGTTCATAAACGAATTCAACGGGGTCTTCAACGGTTAAAATATGCTCTGCCCTAGTGCGGTTAATTAAGTCAATCATGGCTGCTAGGGTAGTGGTTTTACCAGAACCTGTTGGACCTGTGACGAGAATTAATCCTCTAGGCTTTTCAGACATTTCCCGGACTATATCTGGCAAACCCAATTTGTCAAAGTTAGGAATTTTAGAACTTAAAGCTCGCAAACAAGCAGCATAAGCACCACGTTCTTTATAGACGTTTACCCGGAAGCGAGCTAATCCTTTGACACCATAGGAACAATCTAATTCCCATGTCTGTTCTAAGGTTTTCCGCTGGGTATTGTTGAGCATACTAAATATCAGCCTTTGACACTGATCTGCCGTCAGTATGTGATCACCAATAGGGGTGAGTTTGCCACTGATACGGAAGTAGGGCGGCAAACCTGCGGATAAGTGCAGATCCGAACCACCCATATCTATTAGCTGCTCCATCAAGTCTTCAATCATGAATTCCATAGTCTTGCTCCCTTTTAATTGAAAATGATAAAAGTAGTATGGCTTAAGCCAAGCTGCGCTATCAGTAGTAAATAAGAAATTGTTACCTTCTGCCTCCTGTTTCCTGGTACTAATCTATAAACCGAGGTGTCATACAGTAAGGACAATCTAGCCATTCCGGTTGTAATGTGGCATCACAATTTTTACAGGTTAGACCGCTCTTGCGTTTGGCTTTTAATTCAGCTTCCAAACCTGTATCAGTAAATGTCACCCGTTCGACTTCTTCCAGAGTAGTCGCACCTTGACGGACTAAATCTAGGCTATAAGCGAGTAAGGTTTTCATACCCTCTTCTACAGCTACTTCCTTGATCCGTTCTGTAGGTGCTTCTTGGTTGATCAAGGTTTGCAGGTTTTCTGTAATCCTCATGACTTCATAAACACCACAACGTCCCTTATAACCAATACCATTACACTTGGGGCAAACCTTAATTTTGCCTTTGCCTTCGGCTATGACTTCTGGTGGTATGATGTTGGCTTTGTAGAAAGTGACAGCACCTTCTTGAGAAGCTGACAAACCGTAACGAGCTAGTTCTGCTGGTGTAGGAGTATGGGGAATTTTACATTCCGAACAGACACGGCGCATTAAGCGTTGTGCTAATACACCGATGAGGGAACTGGAAACCATGAACGGTTCAATACCCATTTCTCCCAAACGAGCGATCGCACCAGGAGCATCATTGGTGTGCAACGTAGTTAATACTAAGTGACCTGTCAGCGCGGCCTCAATCGCTGTTTTGGCTGTTTCCTTATCCCGTGTTTCACCCACCAGTAGCACATCTGGGTCTTGTCGCAAGAAAGCCCGCAGAGCAGTAGCAAAATCCAGCCCTTTTTCTCTAATTACCTGTACTTGAGTAATCCCTGGCAAACTGTACTCAACCGGGTCTTCTACGGTACTGATGTTAATTCCTGGATCATTTTTTTCTGCCAGTGCCGAATACAACGAAGTAGTTTTACCAGAACCAGTTGGACCTGTCACCAAAATTAACCCAAAGGGCTTGCTGACCATATCCTTAACTATGTGCAAAGTCTCTGGATCAGTAATTAACTTATCCAAGCCCAGTTGGGTGGATGAGTTATCCAAAATCCGCAGACAGATTTTTTCTCCATAGCGACTGGGTAAGGTATTGACCCGGAAGTCTACTTTTCTACCATCAAAAACTCGACGGATACGTCCGTCTTGAGGTAAACGCCTTTCCGCAATATCTAGATTAGAGATAATTTTAAATCGAGCCGTTACCGCCGGCACAATGTGTTTCGGCATTGGGCGGATAGCTTCAGATTCACGCAGCACTCCATCTTTACGGAAGCGGATTCGTAAGTTTTCTTCTTGGGGTTCAACGTGAATATCAGAAACTGAATCCCGCAAAGCCACAAAGAGAATTTTATTGACAAGATTGATAATAGGCGCATCATCAGCATCCTTCATGGCTGCTGTCAGATCAACTTCTGAATCTTCCAGGGTCTCCTGAACAGCTTGGAGACTCAGACTTTCTAGATCCTGAGTGATGTCTGTGATTTTTGCTTGTTGTATTTTCTCTTGCCGAACAGCAAACTCATCTAAGTATTGGTTAATCAACCGCTGGTAATCTTCCTCGGTAATTACCATCCGCTGTAAAGAAAAATCTTTGTTACGCAAGATGCGATTAAGTTCATCAGAGGCCTCTAGATTATCTGGATCAACCATCGCCACCAAGACGTAAGGTGATTTTCCGTCTTCGTGTTTCGACAGAGGTACTAGACGGTGACGACGACAGACATCTACTGGTATTAACTCTTCAATGAGTTGTCCCACCATCATGTTGCCAATTTGATTGACTTCTGGATCTAGGAATTCAACGCCGTATAGTATTTTTAGTTCAAATAAATGCTGCTTCTTGTATTCCCTGAGAAACTCAGGTGCTAGTTGTTGCCCAGTGATTGACTCTAATACTTCTGTCAGCATTTTGCCAGATTTGCGGCTTTCAATCAGCGCCTGTCTCATCTGTTGACTGTTGACATAGCCAGATTGCACCAGCTTGTTGCCGAAGGGCGAAAACTCTGTTTTTGTTGTGAGAGCAGTACTGCGCCTTTGTGGTGATGAGTAAGTCATAAGCAATGAGTAGGGGAAACCTCTTATTCTAGTATTCCCACACTGTAGTCAATAATTCTCATTGTGAGTGTATTAAATTTCAGTTTAAAAATTTTTCTTCTTAAAAATTTTTATGATCAGTACCTGGTTGAGGGGGCAGGAGACAGGGAAATGGGAAGAATTACCTTCTATCCCGGATTTCTGCCTCTTGCCATCTGCCTCTTCTCACGGACAACTGACAGCAGACAGGCTACGCGAATCCGTTCAGCATTTGTCAAAATAAGAAGATGGTGACATCACTTTCCAGAAAATCTCGGCGATTACATCAGCTTTAGCTGCAAGCCGTACACAACCACCCTGGCAAGATACAGTAACCGTAGTGTCAACTATGGGATAAATCCAAAATCTAAAATCCAAAATCTCAAATCTGAGATTGAGCCTCTGTCGCAAGACATAGGTTGAATCCAAAATCTACAATTGCTTCAGGCACTGCCGTAAAAAGCATCTGGGATGAGTAGATAATGATGGATGAAAATAAACAAGTAAACAATACAAGTCAGCAATTGGGCGAACCAATAGAGGTAAAGCAAGCAATGAAAAGCGACTCCCCAGCCGAAATTAATTCTCACGAATCTGGCAGCGATGTGACTGAGTATCAGGCAGACCAAACTAATGTACCGGGAGAACCTGCACTCACAGAAGAAAATGGTGTCGCTGCGGCAGAAGCAACAGAAGTGGATACGGCGGCTTTAGCACAATTGACTCAACAACTTGAGTCCATGAAAATGCAATTTGAAGAGCGCAATACTCAATATATGCGTATTGCAGCAGATTTTGAGAATTACCGCAAACGCATCTCCAAAGAAAAAGAAGAAATGGAGACACAGGTGAAGAGAAACACAATTATGGAATTGTTACCTGTAGTTGATAATTTTGAGAGAGCGCGGGCGCACCTCAAACCACAAAATGATGGTGAGATGACAATTCACAAAAGTTATCAAGGGGTTTATAAACAATTAGTGGATTGTCTCAAGCGATTGGGGGTGTCACCAATGCGTCCTGAAGGTCAGGAATTTGATCCCAACTTACACGAAGCAGTCATGCGGGAACCGACGGATGAGCATCCAGAAGGAACGGTGTTAGAAGAATTAGTACGGGGATACTATTTGGGCGATCGCATACTGCGCCATGCAATGGTGAAAGTATCTGCTGCCAAGGAAGATACACCTACAGAACAGGAAGATGAGCCTAGTCAGGAAAACAGTTAAGCCGTATTCACTCGTCGTACTGACTGAAAAGTTCTAGAATTTGGGGAAGAAATCACATTTCTTTAAACGGATAGGGCTGTTGATACTTTTCGGAAGTTGATCAGCCCTTCCATCAGCAAATTTTATCAAAGACTCGGCTTTCTCATCAGTAGCAGACATTTGGTATTGTAAAACAATACTATTGCCAATTTTCCCAAATATGTCTGAAACCCAATAAAATCGTGACGATATCAATAGAGTTTCAGGGTTTTGGCAATAGTATTGGTAAAACATAGCTTTATCTAATTCCACTTTTGGCAGGAGAATTTACTCAGACCTTAACTCGAACTTCCGGCCCTGAGCAAAAACTATAGTCCGCAAAAAATCACGATAACAGCACTCACTAAAAATACTGGCAATATGGGAAAAGTTATTGGAATCGACTTAGGCACTACTAACAGTTGCGTGGCTGTTATGGAAGGTGGTCAACCGATAGTGATTGCCAATTCCGAAGGGGGACGCACTACTCCTAGTATTGTCGGATTCGGCAAGAGTGGCGATCTTTTGGTTGGTCAGCTGGCCAAACGGCAATCCATCACTAATGCTGAAAACACAATCTACAGTATCAAAAGATTTATAGGTCGCCGTTGGGACGATACTGAATCAGAACGCGCTCGTGTACCCTATAACTGTGTCAAAGGTCGAGACGATACCGTTGACGTGCAAATTCGTGGACGCAATTACACACCCCAAGAAATATCCGCGATGATCCTGCAAAAACTCAAACAGGAGGCGGAAAACTTTTTGGGTGAACAAGTCACTCAGGCAGTGATTACCGTACCAGCATATTTCACCGATGCCCAAAGACAAGCAACTAAAGATGCTGGCACAATTGCTGGCTTAGAAGTTCTGCGGATCATCAACGAACCAACAGCTGCTGCTTTAGCTTTTGGTTTAGACAAGCAAGACCAAGAACAATTAATTTTAGTATTCGATTTGGGAGGCGGAACTTTCGATGTCTCCATCCTGCAACTAGGAGACGGCGTTTTTGAAGTTAAAGCTACCAGTGGTAACAATCAACTGGGTGGAGATGACTTTGACAATTGCATTGTCCTCTGGATGGTAGAGCAATTTCAGGAGCAAGAGAAAATTGACATTTCCCAAGATAAGATGGCACTGCAACGCCTGCGGGAGGCAGCAGAAAAGGCAAAAATTGAACTTTCCAGCATGGTAAATACTTCAATTAACTTGCCATTTATCACTGCTGATCAAACAGGACCCAAGCATCTGGAAATGGAATTGAGCCGTTCCAAATTTGAAGACCTCACCGCCCATTTAATTGCGGCTACCATCGAACCGATGAGTCAAGCACTCAAAGACGCAGACCTCAAACCTGATGAAATAGATCGGATTATTTTGGTTGGTGGTTCTACTCGCATTCCCGCAGTTCTTAATGCTGTGATCAAATTCTATAATGGTAAAACCCCTGATCGCTCTATTAACCCTGATGAAGCGGTAGCATTAGGAGCCGCAGTTCAAGCAGGTGTGCTGGGTGGGGAAGTTGATACGCTGCTGCTTTTAGATGTTACTCCCCTATCTTTGGGACTGGAAACTCTAGGGGAAGTATTCACTAAAATCATTGAACGTAATACGACCATTCCCACTAGCAAATCCCAAGTATTTTCTACAGCAGTGGATGGACAAAATTCTGTGGAAATTCACGTTCTCCAAGGAGAACGGGCAATGGCAAAAGATAACAAATCTCTGGGTAAGTTTCTCTTGGCTGGGCTTCCCCCTGCTCCCCGTGGTGTACCCCAAATTGAAGTGGCTTTTGACATCGATGTTAACGGCATCCTCAAAGTCTCTGCTCAAGATAAGGGTACAGGTAGAGAGCAGAGTATTCGCATTACCAATACAGGTGGTTTAAGTCAAACCGAAGTGGAACAGATGCGGAAACAAGCTGAATTATTCGGAGAAGAAGACAGAAAACGTAAACAACTGATTGAACTTAAAAATCAAGCAGATAACCTTTTATTTAGCTACGCAACTACGTTGAAAGACAATGGGGAATTCGTCAGTGAAGAAATTAAAGCTCTGGCAGATGAGAAATTAGCTATACTCCAAGAAGCTATGAGTGACCCAAATATCTCCGCATCTGCCTTTAAGCCGATATTGGAGGACTTCCAACAAACGCTGTTTGCTATGGGTGCAGATGTTTACAAACGAGCAAGTAGCCCTATAAACAGCCAACTGGAAGAGGAAGAGGAAGACGAAGATATTTCTGATATTTCCTTAACTTTTGTGGAAGAAAGTTCTACGACAGAAACATCAATACCACAATTTAATTTTGATTTTGATGAGGATAATACTGCTTCTACTGATTATGAAGCGATAGATTAGGTAATGGGTAATGGGTAATGGGTAATTGGGTTATTCACCTCCCCTGCTCCCCTGCCCCTCTGCTTCCCCATCTCCCCTGACTCCTGAAAATGGTTTGATCTTCTAATGTTTGCTAGATTGTAGAAGCGAACTTCAGTGAATTAGATGCTTTAATACTAGAGATGAGACTAAAAGTATATGGTGGGTTTCCACACTAAATGGTACGGTTAGTTCCTCTGTTTGACGGGCTTGGTTTTGCTCATCTAAGTAGCACAATTGTAAAAGAGATGGGCTGAAGCAGTCTCAGGATGATGCAACTAAATTCACTGATAATTTCGTTGCTTTTGTCTTTTACCACCAAGAAAGTATCTGTTAATCAAGATTTGCTGGTGATTTTTGGCAAAGGTAAAAGGTAAAATAAATTTATTAACAAAAATTAAGTATTGTCTCTATTCCTTTACCTTGATCTTTTAGGTACTTCTGCTTTCTTACTTCTAACTTTTACCCTTGCTCTATGGCCCGCGACTATTATGAAATTCTGGGTGTCTCTCGTGACGCCGACAAAGAAGAAATTAAACAGGCTTATCGCCGCCAAGCCCGGAAGTATCACCCAGATGTGAACAAAGAACCGGGTGCTGAAGAAAGGTTCAAGGAAATCAACCGCGCTTATGAAGTGCTGTCAGAGCCAGAAACCCGTGAGCGTTACAACCGTTTTGGGGAAGCTGGTGTATCTGGTGCTGCCGCCGCTGGTGCTGGCTTCCAAGATATGGGCGATATGGGCGGTTTTGCCGATATCTTTGAAAGCATTTTCAGTGGCTTTGCTGGCGGAATGGGGAGTCCAACCCAGCCGCAAAGACGGCGTAGTGGACCTGTGCGTGGTGATGACCTGCGGCTAGACCTGAAGTTAGATTTTCGGGAAGCAGTATTTGGTGGTGAAAAAGAAATCCGCATTTCTCATCTAGAAACTTGCGAAGTCTGTAGTGGTTCAGGTGCTAAACCAGGAACTCGTCCCCGGACTTGTGCAACTTGCAGCGGATCTGGTCAGGTTCGACGTGTGACTAGAACTCCTTTTGGGAGTTTTACCCAAGTTTCTACTTGTCCTACCTGTAATGGCACAGGGGCGGTAGTTGAGGATAAATGTGATGCTTGTGACGGAAAAGGCGCAAATCAGGTCACGAAAAAGCTGAAAATCACGATTCCGGCTGGAGTGGATAATGGGACACGCTTGCGGATCTCCCAGGAAGGTGATGCTGGTCAACGGGGCGGACCGCCTGGAGATTTGTATGTTTACCTGTTTGTGAATGAGGATGAGGAATTCCAACGTGATGGAATTAACGTTCTTTCGGAAATCAAACTCAGCTATCTGCAAGCGATTTTAGGCTGCCGTTTAGAGGTGAATACTGTAGATGGTCCTGTGGAGTTAATCATTCCCGCAGGAACTCAACCAAATACGGTGATGAAGTTGGAAAATCGTGGTGTACCCCGGTTGGGAAATCCTGTCAGTCGGGGCGACCATATGCTAACAGTGTTGATTGATATTCCTACTAAGATCACCCCAGAGGAGAGAGAACTGCTGGAGAAACTGGCTAAAATTAAGGGAGACAGAACTGGTAAAGGTGGGGGATTTTTTGAAAATCTGTTTAAGTCATGAGTGTATCTTCCTTGTTAACTCCTGATGCTCAACTAGATTTACGCGGCACTCCTTGCCCGATTAATTTTGTGCGGACAAAACTCCGTTTGGAACAAATGCCACATGGAGGTTTATTGGAAGTCTGGTTAGATGCTGGTGAACCAATTGAACAAGTTCCTGATAGCTTAACAATGGCAGGTTATCAGGTGGAAAATATTGCAGACTGCTCTGACTATTTTTCTTTGTTGGTACGCCGTCCGGCAACTGCCGCATGAAAGGAGATACTGTTTCTACGGCTGGACAGTTAGTAGGTACGGTGTTAGCTGTACAGGCGAATTTTTATCGTGTGCAGCTGGATGAAGAACAGGCAGGGGAGCAGGGGAGCAGGGGAGCAGAGGAGCAGAGGAGCAGAGAAGAAAATTCTTCGCCTACCGCTTCTTCTTTGGAGTCCCCAGTCCCCAGTCCCCAATCGCTCCTCTGTACCCGGAGAACTCGGTTAAAAAAAATTGGTCAACAGGTGATGGTAGGCGATCGCGTGATCGTGGAAGAACCAGATTGGAGTGGTGGAAGAGGGGCGATCGCTGATGTTTTACCCCGACAAAGTGAGTTAGACAGACCAGCGATCGCTAATGTTAACCAAATTCTCTTGGTCTTTGCGGTTGCTGATCCACCTTTAGAACCTGTGCAATTGAGCCGATTTTTAATTAAGACTGAGTCTACAGGGGTTGATGTGCTGTTGTGCCTGAATAAATGTGATTTAATTACTGAAGAGGAACAACAGGAAATAAGCGATCGCTTATTTAGTTGGGGTTATAAATCCATTTTTATTAGTGTTCAAAATAATATTAATATTCCCCAAGTTGACGAATATTTAAATAATAAAATTACGGTTATTGCAGGTCCTTCCGGTGTCGGAAAATCCAGTTTAATTAATATGTTAATCCCCGATGCTAATTTGCGTGTGGGGGAAGTTTCCGGTAAATTAGCCCGTGGTCGCCATACCACTCGTCATGTAGAATTATTTGAACTCCCTAGCGGTGGTTTATTGGCTGATACTCCTGGTTTTAATCAACCTGATTTAAATTGTAGTCCTGAAGAATTAATCTATTATTTCCCTGAAGCGAGAAAACGTTTAGAAATTGGTAGTTGTCGATTTAGTGATTGTTTGCATCGAGATGAACCCGATTGTGTAGTGGGTAATGATTGGGAAAGGTATGAGCATTATTTAGAATTTTTGGATGATGCGATCGCATATCAAACTTTTTTAAAACAACAAACCGATCCTGAATCTACATTAAAGTTAATGAGTAAAGGTAAAGGTCAAAATCAATACGAACCCAAACTAGAAAGTAAAAAATATCGTCGGGTTTCTCGTCGGGTACAAGTGCAGAATTTACAAGATTTTTATACAGATAGTGAGGATTGAAGGAGGTAGGAGTCAGAAGTCAGAATTCAGAATATTTTGAATTTTGAATTGAATATATTCACATCTATATATGTATAGATAGTAACAAGAAGTAGGAAATTTTAGCAGTCCGATTTAATTTGTGAAAATAGAAAAGCGCAGATCCCTGAATTCTTTAAGAAGTCGGGGATCTTCTTGTTCACGAATGATTAACGATTGCTATATGATCTTAAAATATTGTTAATTTCTGCCAAACTCTCGACCTTCAATTTACAACCCACCCCAGGACCATTATGGCTATAGGCTACGTCGCGCTTGTACTTCACGCACATTTACCCTTCGTTCGTCACCCAGAAAGTGACTACGTGCTGGAAGAAGAATGGCTCTATGAAGCCATCACCGAAACATATATCCCCTTATTGAAAGTATTTGAAGGCTTAAAGCGAGACGGGATCGACTTTAAAATCACGATGAGTATGACACCTCCCCTCGTGTCAATGCTGCGTGATCCTTTGCTACAAGAACGCTATGACGCACATTTATCTCAACTAGAAGAACTTATAGAACTGGAAGCGGAGCGGAATGTCCAAAACGGACATCTTCGTTATTTAGCGGAACATTACGCAACTGAGTTCAACGAAGCGCGTGAGCTATGGGAACGCTATGACGGTGATTTAGTAACAGCTTTTAAAGGGTTCCAAGATACTAATAACCTAGAAATTATCACTTGCGGTGCTACTCATGGGTATTTACCGCTGATGAAAATGTATCCCCAAGCTGTATGGGCGCAAATTCAGGTAGCTTGTGAACATTACGAGGAAACTTTTGGTAAAGCACCCAGAGGCATTTGGTTGCCAGAATGCGCTTATTATGAAGGTTTAGACCGAATGTTGGCGGACGCAGGTTTGCGTTATTTCCTCACAGATGGGCATGGTATATTATACGCCCGTCCCCGCCCCCGCTTCGGTACTTATGCGCCAATTTTCACTGAACCTGGTGTAGCAGCTTTCGGTCGAGATCATGAATCTTCTCAACAGGTATGGTCTTCGGAAGTAGGTTATCCTGGTGCGGCTGAATATCGGGAATTTTACAAAGATTTGGGCTGGGAAGCTGAATATGAGTATATTAAGCCTTACATTATGCCCAATGGTCAGAGGAAAAACACGGGCATTAAGTATCATAAAATTACTGGACGCGGTTTAGGTCTTTCTGATAAGGCACTCTATGATCCTTATTGGGCAAAGGAAAAAGCGGCTGATCACGCTGCTAACTTTATGTATAATCGTGAAAGACAATCTGAGCATTTACACGGTATCATGGGTCGTCCACCAATCATTGTTTCACCTTATGATGCAGAATTATTTGGTCATTGGTGGTATGAAGGCCCTTGGTTTATTGATTACCTGTTTCGTAAGTCTTGGTATGACCAAGGAACTTATGAAATGACTCATTTGGCTGATTATTTACGTGCAAATCCCACCCAACAAGTTTGTCGTCCTGCTCAGTCGAGTTGGGGATATAAAGGATTTCACGAGTATTGGTTAAATGAGACAAATGCCTGGGTTTACCCACATTTACACAAAGCTGCGGAACGGATGATTGAAATATCAACTCTGGAACCAGAGGATGAATTGCAATGGAAGGCTTTAAACCAAGCAGCAAGAGAGTTATTATTAGCACAATCTTCAGACTGGGCATTTATTATGCGGACGGGAACAATGGTTCCTTATGCAGTGAGAAGAACGCGATCGCACTTAATGCGGTTTAATAAACTGTATGAAGATGTGAAAGTAGGTAAGGTTGATAGCGGTTGGTTGGAAAAAGTCGAGTTGATGGATAATATTTTCCCTGAAATCAACTATCGCGTTTACCGTCCTGTCTAGTCTCTGTCGGCATCAGGATTTACAGGATTTGAGGATGAATCAAGATGAGTAAAGATAACAGGTGACAGGGAACAGGTGACAGGTGACGATGCTCAAAGCCTTTTGGTGTCTAAGTTGTAGCATGAGTTCATGTCCTAATCACCTTGTCCGTTGCTACATATCTGAAATCTTGAAAATCTTCAAATCCTGACCAATCCTGATTCCGACAAAAAATAGATACACTTATACAGATGAGATATTTTCCTAACCTCACCTATATCTAACTGTATCTAAAATCCTGTAAATCCTTAAATCCTGATGCCGACAATAAAAATAAACACACTTTTAGCCAATTGTATTCCCAATATAGCCGAAAAAATCCAGGTGTCAATATCAATGGCTGAAAAAACCAAAACTCATCAGATTATTGACTTTATTATCAATAATCTTGAGAATAAAGCTACTTATTACGAAAAAACTTGACAAACACCTTTTTTGCTGAAAATCAGATTTAAAAAACTAATGAAAACAAAACCCCCAGTGACGGTACTGAGGGTTATTTTTATAGACATTTGATTAAGCGGCCTTGACTACTATTGAGGTAAAGTGCGGCTGGTGTAAGCATCGATCGCATAGGCGGGAGTGCGATCTCTGTAATCTATTTCCATGCCAGTAATAGACTTAGCCAATTGTTCAAAAGACTCAGAACGCCAGTTACGTTCATGTATAGGCTTGGTTTGTTCACCCATGAAGTAAGCCAAAGAACCGACAACAGAACCAGCAACCCAACCTACAACTAATAATGCAATTAAGATAGTCATTCTGAAAACCTCGTCGTTTAAGTTATATTTCCTTATGTAAATAAATGTAACAGGTTTTTAATAAATTTGCAAACTGTCTCCAAGGTGTGCTAACCGATGGGTTCTATTGGGTATTCCACACTGTGACCATTTTCGCAACTCAATGTAAACACGCCAAACTTTTTATAAATGCACTATAAAATGTATTTACATTTTCTGTTCCCGAAATAAGCGAAGAGATGATTGAAAAATAAGTAAATTCTGTGACACAATGAGTATAATATTTCTCAGTCTTAACAATTCTTTCCCAGTTGACATAAATGAAACTTTGGCAACCCAATCAACATCTGAATAATGGCAGATTCATTATCCAAAAAGTGCTGGGTAGCGGTGGCTTTGGTGTGACTTATAGCGTCAGAGAAAGGGATACATATAAATTATTTGTCCTGAAAACTCTCAACCATATTCAACAAAATAAACAAAATTTTAAACAGCTACAGGTAAAGTTTGTTAATGAAGCTTTGCGGTTAGCTAAATGTAGTCATCCCCATATTGTCAAAGTCTATGAAGTGATCCAAGAAGACGGACTTTGGTGCATGGTAATGGAATATATTGATGGACAAGATATAGCTAATTATATTGATATCAATGGAGTGTTATCAGAACAAGAAGCACTACTATATATCGATCAAATTGGGCAAGCTTTAGAATATATACATCACCAAGGATTTTTACATCGAGATATCAAGCCTAGTAATATAATTTTACGTCGAGGAAAATCAGAAGTAGTTTTAATAGATTTTGGTTTAGCACGAGAATATACCAACGGGCAAATTAAAAGCATGACTAATGAGAGAACCGATGGTTATGCACCAATTGAACAATATAAAAGAAGAGGTAATTTTGGTGCATATACAGATATTTATGCCTTAGCTGCAACTCTGTATACTTTATTAACCAAAGAAGTACCTATACCTGCTGAATATAGAAATAGAAATAATACTTTACCACCACCAAAGCAATTTAACTCACAAATTAGTGACAGAGTAAATGATGCTATTGTGCAAGGGATGGCTTTGGAACCGGAAAACCGTCCTCAGTCGATATTTGATTTTAGAGAATTACTAGGTCTTGCTAGTATTTTATCCTCTCAGGATATAGAGGAAAAACTGATTTCAGCGGTGGGGATGGACTATACCCGACTGCGGGACTTACTCGCATCTGGAAGGTGGAAAGAAGCAGATGAAGAAACAACGCGCGTGATGTTAGCAGTAGTAGGAAAAGAAAATGATGGTTGCTTGAATGAAAAAGATATTTATAATTTTCCCTGTCGAGATATCCGCACTATTGACCAACTGTGGGTAAAATATAGTCATGGAAGGTTTGGGTTTTCTGTGCAAAAACGTATTTATCAAAGTATGCGGGGGACTAAAAATTTTTACCGAGATTTTTGGAATAATTTTGGTGAGCAAGTGGGTTGGAGGAAAGACAAAAAGTGGATGTACTATGAAGATTTGACTTTTAATATTACCGCACCAGAAGCCCATTTACCAAGTGGAATTTTTTGGTTTGATTCTTGGTGGGGACGTTATGGGTGGTTTTTGTTGGATGGGGTAGAGAAGCGTTTTTATTATTTAGTAGCGCGAGTAATTAAGTGTAATATATGATATACCGCAGAATTCAGAACTCAGGAGTAAAACTGGCTTTGTGTCTAGCTTGTAATTTAGATTCTGTACTTCATTGATCTGCAATCTGCTGTATCTTAATTTATAAATCTATGAAAATCTGGATACCTAATCAAGAACTGAAAAACGGTAGATTTATTATCCAAAAAGCTCACTGTGCAGGTGGGTTTGGTGCAACTTAATAATGTCTCATGAAATATAGCAATCCTAAATGATTCATAAACACTTTCTGTTCCCTGTTCCCTGTTCCCTGTTCCCTTCCCATGACTTACGTCACGCTACGCTATCACCGATAAGTTCTCAACTCAAATAGGATCGCTATATATATTTTAAATATCTATCCTACGTTATTTTATAAATATATGGTTATATATTTCCTGCGGTAGACACACAAGAAATTGCTTTTTGGTAAGTTAGAGTAGATTTATAAAGTAACAGCAGTTTACCAATCGCCTGCCTATCTTGGTTTAGCTGGCATAATGTCGCAATAGCCGATATCTCTATTCAACCTGAGTTTGTTGAAAGCGGGTCATCAAGAAGTCCTTATCGTAACTTTTGGAATCAATACTAATTTCACCCCGTCAACGTCAAGAAAATCTACTGTGCAATATGTTTCAATATATTAAATAAAATTGCAGTTAAAAATGATGGAAAATACATTAGTTGATAAAACCTTCCGTGACAGCAATGGCAAAATTGTTTTAGCTCAGATGCCAAACCTACCGCTTATTGTTTGGATAGTAGCTAGTTTACTAGCTATAGTTTTTACAACTGGCAAAATTAATACAGTGTTAGGCGTACTGGCAGATGGCTCGTTGTTTACTTGGGCCTGGATGGAATTATTTCAAGGCGTTAATTATTTTCGCAGATCGCTAGGTCTTGCCGTATTTATTGGTATTATCGTATCAAAACTGATGTACTAAAAACCAATAACCGAAGTTGCCTTACGACGTTGTTCCGGGCTTACCTCAAGATAACGTTGCAGAGTTGTTGAGTGTTTCATTAGATTTCATGTCTATAAAAAAAGACAGGCAATATGCCTGTCCCATAAATAATTATTTAGCAGAGAATTTAGAAATTCATCTCAGCAGCTTGGACTTTTTCCACCTGCTTCTTCTTCAGCACTAGCATAACTTGTGCCAACATCACTAAACAGATGAAAGCAACCATCCATGCAACTCTGGAACTATCTTGTAAGACGATTTCTGCATCTTTTTGACCGAAACCACCAACGTTGGGATTCACGGTAAGAGCATCACCAGATGCAACTGTTTGTCCTTCAGAAACAATCAGTTCTGGACCTGCGGGAACGGTATCGTTAACAACTTCACCAGATGCGGTTGTGATGCTAACTACATACTTAACATTACCGTCTTCATCTTCTGTTTTGGCAATCTTGCTGATTGTGCCAGCAGCAGAAGCGTTGTAAATGTTGTTATTGCTCTTTTCACCTGTGGGGTAAACTTGTCCACGTCCTCTGTTACCGCCAACATGAACGGAATATTTGCCAAAGTGGATATTTTTGTCGGTAGCGGGGTTAGGTGAAAGCACAGGGAAGACGATTTCTTGATATTCTTCACCTGGTAAGGGTCCAACGATGACGATATTTTCTTTGTCTTCGCTGTAGCTTTGGAAGGGAGTCTCACCGATTTCTTCCTTCATTTCTTCAGGAATGCGGTCTTCTGGCGCAATCTTGAAGCCTTCGGGTAACATCAATACAGCACCAACGTTTAAACCGACTTTAGAACCATCAGCACCTACTTGCTGTACGCTGGTATCGTAGGGGATTTTGACGATCGCTTTAAATACGGTATCAGGTAATACTGATTGGGGTACTTCTACTTCTGTATTTTTTGCGGCTAAGTGACAGTTAGCGCAAACGATCCGTCCTGTCGGTTCGCGGGGGGTTTCAGGATAGGTGGCTTGCGCCCAGAAGGGATAAGCAGCAGCAGTTTGGGGTCGGGCGAAATCGCTGGTGAAGAAAAATGTCACGGTAGCGATCGCTATAAGTAATGTATTTAACATTACTTTAGCAGCGCGAGTTAACCTCGCAGGTGTACGGGCGTTTCTCATCTCTATAAAGTCATTTGTCAGTGGTCAGTTGTCAGTGGTCAGTGGTCAGTTGTCATTGGTCAGTTGTCGAGAGTTGACTAAAGACTAATAACTCGATACCCCGCACTCAGAAATCAATTAACTCCACCAAGGTTCTTCACCGGTGCGGAAGTCGGTTTCTGTCCAAGCGGTTAAAACAATTTTGTCGTTATCTGTTTTGGCATGAGCCAAAGCCAAAGACTTGGGTGCAGGTCCGCGGACAACTTTACCAGTAGCATCGTACTGGGAACCGTGACAAGGGCATTTAAACTTGTTCTCTGCTACGTTCCAGGGAACAACACAACCTAAGTGGGTGCAAATAGCATTAATGCCATAGTCTGCGATCGCTTCTTTGCTTTCCACCACAATATAGGTAGGATCTCCCTTGAGTCCTTGTACTAGGGTGCGATCGCCTACATTATGGCTTTCTAGAAACTTAGCAAGGCTAACATCGTTACCCAATTCGTCTTTTGCTGTTGCACCACCACCAGCACCACCGCTGCTAGGAGGGATAAAGTAATTGACAACAGGATACAATGCACCTAGAGCTACTCCGGTGACAGTCCCAAAAGTCAGCAGGTTCATGAACTGACGACGACCCATGTCGGGTACGTCCATTGATTCAGAAAATTGAGCCATAGTCTACGCGCTCTTTGTGTAATTTGTTAAGCATTTTGACAAGAGTGGTAGCAACTAGCCTCACACTTTGCCTGAGTCGAAATGCTAACGCCCTCAGCGATGCCATACTTCTTTGTTGCAAGACTGATCTAGCATCATTGTCTGTTAGCATTACATTTCTTTATATCCTTATCATACTGGAGTTACGGAACTTAATATCATAACTAAATGTAAAATCTAATTGAGATAATCCATGATCCCATAAGGCTTAGGCTCTCATCTTTCCCAGGGTTAAGACAGACTCACTATCATTATTCTGTTCCCGTAGCCTGGCGTAAGCCATATCGAAAATCGAAAATCCTAAATTTTGAATTAATATGACAGGACAGGAATTACGTCAACTGTTGATTGATAAATGGGGATACTCTTACGATGTCCAGTTCCGCAGGACGCAGGGGAAGATATTTCTGCAAGTCATGTGGAAATATCTTGAGCAAGCTTCATTCCCTTTAAACGAAGCCGAATACCAAGAGCATCTGGATAGCATCACTAATTATCTCAACGCCTTGGGGGGAACAATTCAAGTACAGAATTTTATTACACAAACAAAAGAGCGTCCCCGTCTAGGCAAAGCTGTTAGTATCCCTCTCGATTTGGGCGATCGCGCATCTGAATGGATAGTATAGCAGGTGACTGGTGACTAGTGACGACTTGAAAGCCTGTTTCTGTCCTCACTAGCTTGGTTGTTGCTGTATAAATTTTTATATGAAAATTAACCAAAAAGCGATCGCCACAGAACATGAAAAAATCTGTCAGTAAAAGTAGATTTCAACTACAAATCATCAGTAAACCTGCCTTAGTTCGCTTGTCTGTACTTGTGGCTATTTTTCTGGTTTTAAGTATCTGGGGTTGGTGGATGATGTTTTGGATGCCAAAACAAAGTTATCAAGGACAACTTCCACCTTTACAACCCCAAGAAATAGTTCTGGAGAAATTGTTAAAACAAGATTTACAAAAGCTATCTGTTGAAATTGGTATTCGTAATTATAGTCAATATCAAAAACTCAATAATGCTAAAGATTTTTTGATAACTTCTTTGCATCAAGCAGGTTACAAAGTCAATCAACAAGAATATAAAATAGACAACAAATCTTATTACAACATTGAAGTTGAACACAAAGGCCTTAAAAAACCAGATGAAATAATTATAGTTGGTGGTCATTATGATTCAGCCTTTACTAGTCCAGGTGCAAATGATAATGGTACAGGTGCAGTAGCAACCCTAGAACTTGCCAAGATTTTCGCCAACAAAAAAACTAACCGCACCATTCGTTTTGTTGAGTTTACCAACGAAGAACCACCTTTTTTCTGGACAGAAAATATGGGAAGTTTGGTATATGCCAAACAGTTGCACCAGCATAATGAGAATGTTTTGGCAATGTTGAGTTTAGAAACAATAGGATATTTTTCCGATCAACCAGGTAGTCAACAATATCCTTTTCCTCTTGATTTATTATATCCTAATCAGGGAAATTTTATCAGCTTTATCGGGAATATAAACTCTGGAGATTTGGTCAAAAAAGCAGTTGGTTCTTTTCGTCGTCATGTCCAGTTTCCCTCTCAAGGAACTGCTCTTCCAGGTTGGATTCCTGGCGTTGGTTGGTCAGATCAATGGTCTTTTTGGGAGCAGGGTTATCCAGGAATTATGGTGACAGATACCGCCCCTTATCGCTATCAATATTATCATACAGATGAAGATACTATAGATAAAATTGACTTCGAGAAACTAACAAGAGTTGTTAATGGTTTAGTAAACGTAATATCTGATTTAGCCACATGATTGAATATATTAAAACCTCCCGTCTCAATATCGCTTATCACAGCTATGGTGAAAGTAACGCACCAACCATAATTCTTTTACACGGTTGGCCTGATGATGCACTAACTTGGAATGCAATTATTCCTGAATTAGTAAATGCAAACTATCGCTGTATCACCCCATATCTGAGAGGTTTTGGACTTACACATTTTCTTGATTCTCAAACCTTACGTAGCGGACAACTCGCAGCTTTAGCACAAGATATAATTGAGTTTATTGAAGCCTTAAAAATCGGTTATGTACATTTAGTAGGTCACGACTGGGGCGCACGCATTGGTTATAATATTGCTGCCTTACGTCCCGATTTATTACATACTCTCACAGCATTATCCGTAGGTTACGGAACTAATAATCCTCAGCAAACATTATCATTTGCACAGGTGCAACAATATTGGTATCAGTGGTTTTTTGCCACAGAGAGAGGAAGGCAAACCCTAGCAGCAAATAGAAATGGTTTTATCCGCAAACTATGGCAGTTTTGGTGTCCTTCCTGGAATTTTAGTGATGCAGAATTTGAGACAACTGCACAATCATTTAATAACCCAGACTGGGTAGATATTACCATTGATTCATACCGCAATCGTTGGGGATTTTCTCCTAATGATTCTGAATATGAAGCTATTCACCAAAAATTGATGTCTGCACCTAAAATTGATGTACCAACAACGGTATTACATGGAGGTGCTGATGGTGCAACTTTACCAGAAACTAGTGATAATAAAGAACAGTTTTTTTTAAAAGATTATAAAAGATTTGTAATACCAGAAGTTGGGCATTTTATCCAGCGGGAATCACCAAAAACAGTAATTGAAGCTGTTCTTAATCGTGTACAAAGCATATTTTAATAATTAACAATATTTGAGGTCAATAGTTGATGAATAAAAATTCTCTAATTGTTCCATTCTATTCAGGAAGCTCTGCTGATATTCGCGGTCGAATGCTTGCAGAGATATGGCAAGAAAATTATGACTGTTTGGAAAAAACTCATGATTATATTCAGTGGTTATTTCCCCTCACAGAAAGGAGTCGTTTTAATCCTAATGCACCGATTTTAACAGATGACGATATTCAAAGTTTTCAGAATAGAGAAGAATTGAGAAATAATTTACTCGCATCTTTAAAATTGATGTTAGGCTTTTATGGCTTGTCATGTCAAGAAAGCGAAGATGGTAAGGTAGAGATTAATATTGAACAATCATTTTTAGAACGTAAAAAAATATGGGTTCATTGGGGAAATCACAACCATTTGCGAATTACTAGAATTTTGAGAAGTTTGTATTTATTGGGTTTAGAAGTATATGCTCAAGCTTTTTTCAAGTGTTTGCAGGAAATATATAATTTAGAAAAAGGTGAAATTACTAAACTTACCTTTTCTCATTGGCAAGATGCAATAAGAGGTTAAGAATATTTGTAGATAGTAATTACCATAAAGTTCCTCAACTCAAACTATACAGTTTGATTTTTTGGCTTAACCAAGAATTCTTGAGATTAACTAGGGGATGCTGAATAAATCTCAAAACATTACAGGTAAACGGTTTTAGCTATTTTGACTTTCAAAAAGTGCAAGATTTTATGACGTGGAAACTCGAAAACCTTGCATTTAAGTTTGATGCAAAGGAAAAATCGCTCCCATCCAAATCTTGAAACTGTTCCCTGTTAAGAGTTCCCTGTTCCCTGCCTCCACGACAAGACTATTTCAGCAAACCCTAACTATGACTATGGCGATATTTCCAAATACCTACTCCGACCAAAATTCCCAATAGCGTACCAATAAATAAACCCATTGGAGCTAAAGCCAAAAAACTCAGATCTCCTTGATTTCCTTTGGGATAACCGCCAAACACAATGATACCCCCAAATCCAATGCTGCCTCCAATAATAGAACCAAGCAGCATCCATAACATCACATTTTTAGACTTCAACCATGATGAAACTGCTAATGCCATCAAGCCGATAATTAATCCCGTGAGTAATCCTATCACAGCCCCATAACCGACAACGGTAATAACCCAGGTATAGCTGATAATCAATGCGCCTAGTCCAGCGATTAAAGCTCCAAAGCCTAGCCAGAGAAATATTCCCAGGAGAAAGAAGAAAAGTTTTGTCTGCATTTTGTTCATACTTAAACGATTTTAAAGCAGCGACAATGTGATATTAGGTATTTTTATATACATAGCAATATACTAAATTATAGGCAAAAGAGCAAGTAAGTGATCGCTGCTAATAGGATCAACCCAATGATAATGATAAGCTTTTTCAATAAGCTTTAGTATTTTTTCATATTTACCTCGTTTCTGTCTTTAGTCTAAAAGCTTGTGTTTTAAGGCTTTTGGACTCTAACTTTGCCAAACAAAGTTAAGCTTGACTAATTGATCAGGCTAAGAGAAACTAAATAATGGTAGATGTAACTGCTAATCAAATTAATAATTTTTGTAAAGTTTTTGAGATATATATTTTGAAAGATGGAACATTAGTTAACAAACGGCTACTTTGTCTCTAAGTTCCTTAGGCAATGAAAGAGTAACTCTGCTAAAGCAGTAAAGTTCAAGGATACTATCGAGGTTGGCGTTCATAGAATGGAAACATTAGAATTCATAATTTATCCAGACGGTCGGGTACAAGAGAAAGCCACTGGTATTGTGGGGGCTTCTTGTGCTGAAGTGACAGCAGCGATAGAAGCGCAACTAGGGCAAGTGCTAAGTCAGGAGCCAACCTCAGAATTTTTCGCCACCAACAATAATATACAAGAATCTGGAGTGGTGAATACCCAAACCGCTTTTAGCGACTGGTAAATTTTCCAACTAGTTTATGTTCATTGATTACAAACCACCATGTCACACTTTAGCCAAATCAAAACTCAAATCCGTAACCTAGAATCCTTACAAGATGCGCTTTCTGACTTGGGTATAGACTGGAAACCAGGACCCCATGAAGTGCGCGGTTATCGAGGTCAAACCCATCCTGCCGAAGTTACCATTGAGCAAGAAAATGGGTATGACATCGGTTTTAGATGGAATGGTAAGGAATACGAATTGGTGGCTGATCTACAATATTGGCAACAAGATTTGTCTGTAGATGGATTTTTACGTCAAGTCACCCAGCGTTATGCTTATCAAACAGTGATGAAAGAAACAGCTAAGGTTGGTTTCCAAGTTGCTGAACAACAAAAAAATGAAGATGGTTCCATTCGTCTAGTAGTACAACGCTGGAGTGCGTAATGTCCCAATTGCAGCCGTTACCAGAAGATTTAGAAAACAATCCTTCCGGTTTAGAGCCAGAACTAGGCGGTTTTTTGCGAGATGAACCAGAACGTTCTGGGTTAGAACCGGAACTGGGCGGACTGCTGCGACAGAAAGGCGTTTATGTAGATGAAATTACTTGTATAGGGTGTAAACATTGCGCCCATGTTGCCCGTAATACCTTTTATATTGAGCCAGATTATGGGCGATCGCGTGTGATTCGTCAAGATGGAGATTCTGAAGAGGTAATTCAAGAAGCTATAGATACCTGTCCTGTTGATTGTATTCACTGGGTTGATTACACCGAACTGAAAAACCTAGAAGAAGACCGCAGATATCAGGTAATTCCCGTCGTGGGTTATCCCGTAGACCATGCTGTAGCTACCACAGAAAAACGACGCAAAAAGCAAAAGTTAAAAAAGAAACAATCATAAAATTAAAATATCAAACAATTAATACTTTTCCAGGCTGGTTTTAAATTCCAGCCTTTATTTTTTGCCCTTTTCCCCAATGCGAATGAAATTATGTAGGTTGTTGGATTGTGGAACGTGAACGTTCGCGGAGCAATGGAACGAAACCCAACATTTACAACGGTTTGTTGGGTTTCACTTTGTACCCTACGGGATCTTGCTACAACCCAACCTACTAAAATCCTTAACCGAACAGTATTGGAAAGACACGTAGTGTTCAAAAATACGTCCGTTTCAAATCCCCTAATTTTAATGATAGGGATTTCCCTGTTGCCCATTTCCTGTTCCCTTTTAATCCTGACTCCCGCTGTATTTATGGCGTTTCTGGAAAAGTTTGCACCTTGCCATCTGGACTGAATACAACTCGTAGTTTGAGATTTTGCCCAGCTTTGTTAGTAGAAACAAAGGGTTTTCCAATTTGTGGCATACCTGTGTTATCAATATATTCTCTAGCGGCTCGATTCAAAGGCAAAATGCGCTCAATAGAGCCGTCTACACCCAACATTAGGCTATACTCTAGTGTTTGAGAAAAACCCGCAGGTGGCCGCCAATTCTTTTGCAAATACTCTCTGGCTTCTGCTGATTGAGGTATATCAAATAATTTGTTTTCCTCAGTTGCAACCTCTGTAGGGAATGGTGCATTTCTTGTTGCTCGCAATTTTGCCACTAAATCATCATCACTTGCGATCGCAGGAGTTTTGGTTGCAGAAGTAGCACCTCGATTCAATTGTTGTGACTCTGGTTGAGAGGTTATTTTCGGAGGAATCTGACTGGGAATTTGATCAGGTAAGGTAATAATAGAGTCAGGGATGGAAGAGATATTGCTGGTATTTCCCGAAGGCAAATTCTGACCTGTGCCAAAAGGAATACCACTTTGGCTAATCACACCTGTAGAGTTTTGTTGGGAACTGGGTGTTGTTGATGGGATTTGTAGATTACTAGGAATAATCGGCTTGGTTGTTTGCGGTATTGTCAGTGCATTTTCTTGGGATGTGCCAGATGTGTCCGGGACAGTGGAATTGGGGAAGGAAAGAGGCGTTTTTACCAGACTAGGATCGACAGGTGGAGGGGGGGGATCTAAATTGGGTAGCGGCATAATATCACTACTACCTGGGGGAGTGACACCTGGTTGAGGGGTAGTTAAATTAAGTGGGGGTGAGGATTCGAGAGCAGCATTTTCTGTGGTTGAAGTGGGATTTTTAGCTGTCTGCTGCTGATTTTGCTTGATGCTGTTGGCATATTGCCAAGTTAAGGGAGTTAAACCCACAGCTAATGCTAACATTGCAGCTATAGGAGTCCAACTTGGTAAACTGGAAATCGAACTCTCTCTTTTGAGATTTGGTAGTGTTATGACATCAGCAGAATATTCATCTAAAGCAGTTGCCAAATCAAATAGTTGTAACAGAGTAAGTTGAATTATAGTCCCAGATGTTGGATTAGCAAGGGAACCGAGATATAGTTTATGAGTTAAATTGTCACTAGATTCTAAGTAAATTGTTGCCTCTAGAATTCCCATGCTGGAGGGGTTTGGGATCTTAGATGACGGTGATGAAGCGGGGGTAATATCTTTTAATTCTGGTTGCTCAGATGTTGTGCTTGATGGTTGCGATTTGAAGGAAGTGAAACAAAAGCTATCTGCTGATTTGTGGAGAAGTTGCTGAACGTAGTTAGTGACAGCATTACACAAAGCTTCTAGTTGATCGCGATCGCCATGAATGGGTACTTTGAGTTCTTCTGGCAGTGCTGGATCATCAAAATGCAGTTCAAAACGCACTTGATTAAGGACAGTTTGCCCCATCCAACGGGATAAAGGTGAGCTTTGCGCCGAGATTTCTAGTGTGCAAGTGGGGGGAGTATAGCGACGAATGACAGAATTTGATCCAGGCATAGCAAGAATGGCAATGGGGACAAAAGAGAATTTTGGATTTTGGATTAGTAATTTCAAATCTAAAATCTAAAATCTAAAATCTAAAATCTAAAATCTAAAATTATTTTGTGGAACGATCCAGCAGTGTTAGCCACAGACGACGGTGTCCACTAGGGGCGCTATAAAATAGTAAATCTACCAGCAGTTTTATTGCTAAGTTGGTTAGCAAATCTGTGGATATTTTTTCATCCTCTTCCATCCGTTCTTGATAGGTGTTACAGAAAGCATCGATATAATCTCCCAGTAAAGCATTTTGATGAGGTTCCTGATTGTTTGCGGCTATTTTTTCTAATAACCCAACAGCACGGCGAATTAACTCCTGGTGCTGTTTGGCAAGATAGCAGGTAATCAGAACTAGCGATCGCGCCTCTTCTACATCCAGTTTTTTTCGCCCTCCTTGACCTTTGCGTATAGGGTTAGATTGGCGCAGTCGCCATAAAGCTACGCGGTCTGGGACTCTTGACTCTAAATTCAAATTAATGGCTGCCGAGAGCATAGCCTCAGAACCAATGCCCGTTAAAGTTTCTAGTGCCAACAACACCAAATCTAACTGGGTTTTAATATTCTCCCATTGAACTGAGTGTGGGGTTGTAAACTGGCTTAACTCCTCCCACTGGGAATTCGGTGTGGCTGAATTGGCGGCCGATTGCATAACTTTTAGCATAGGTGATCAGGCGAATAAAGGCTGTTGCTGTTACCTTTTTTGAAACAGACCATCAAGCATGAAAATTGGTTTCTCGTCATGTAGCCCTAAATCAGTTTAGTCACAGCAGTTATCTTGGTTTTTTTACTTTAGATGAAAATTTCTTGTCTCAATATGAGAAATTAATGAGGCTTTCGTGAAGACTGGGGACTGGGGGCAGGGAGATGGGGAGAAATTTATCTTTCTTCTTGCCTGCCTTCTGCTTTCTGCCTTCTGCCTTCTGCCTCCTGTCAACTGTCACCTGTTACTTATTCAACATGAGCAATAGTCACACCAGTACCACCATCTGCTTGTTCTGCACTTTCGTAATGGCTGACTCTGGGGTGTTGATACAGAAATGCGTGAACTCCTTGCTTTAATTTACCAGTACCATAACCGTGAATAATCCACAATGGTCCAGCAGCTTCGGAAATAGCTTTGTCTAAGATATATTCGGCATCAGCTACCCGTTTTCCGCGCAAATCAACTGTATTTTTCGAGGTGCGAATGGCTAAAGCCGGGGCTGGTGGTGGGGTAACGGTCGGGGTCGGTTTTGGTTTGACTATGGGTTCTGGTTTCTGCCCATCTAAAGATTCTACGTCTTGTAATTGCACCGTCATTTTCATGATGCCAAAACGCACACTAAATTCTCCATCTTCATCAGGGGCGGTTAACACTTCGGCAGTTTGCCCTAATTTGGGTATGCGAATGCGATCGCCTACTTTGGGCATAAACCCTGGTTTGGGTTTGGGTGGTGGTGCAGGTTGATATTTTTCAGTAATTTCACTTAATGCTTTGGTTGCTTGCTGGGCATCTTGAGCGGTGGGTTTTCCTTGTTGCAAACGGCGAATAACTTGGGCAATTTCTCCTTTGGCTTGGATTATTGCTTGTTGTACTGCTACTTCCTGAGAAGCGCGTAAATCTTTTTCTCGCTCTTCCAAAGCTGTGGCTTTTCGAGAAACTTCTTGGTATAATTTCTCGGCTTGCTTTAATAATTCTTGAGCTTCAGCCGCTTTGGTTTCCTGACTGCGACGTTGCGCCTCTAAGCCAGCAATTACCTGATTAACTTCGTCCGTGGCTTCTCCTACTTGGCTTTTTGCTGCTTCTACCACTTCTGGTTTTAAACCCAACCGTAAAGCAATAGTTAAGGCGTTAGAACGTCCCGGAATCCCCCACAATAACCGATAGGTGGGTGAAAGAGTGGCTTCGTCAAATTCTACTGAGGCGTTTTCAAAGCGAATATCCTCATATTTTAAAGCTTTTAATTCCCCAAAGTGGGTGGTGGCAATGGTTAACTGGGCATGATCAGCGAGATATTGCAAAAGAGCGATCGCTAATGCACTTCCTTCCACCGGATCTGTACCTGCACCCACTTCATCTAGTAAAACTAGGGATTGGGGACTGGGGACTGGGGACTGGGGATTGGTGATTGGTGATGGGGAAAAATCTTCTCCCCTGCTCCCCTGCTCCACTGCTCCCCTGCTCCACTGCTCCCCTGCTCCACTGCTACCTGCTCCCTGTTCCCCTTCCTTTTCTTCTTCCCAGTCCCCAGTCCCCAGTCCCCGATCACCAGCCCCCAAAGCATTTAAAATCCGACTAATGCGGCGAATATGACCGGAAAAAGTAGATAAGCTTTGTTGTAAAGATTGTTCATCCCCAATATCGGCTAAAACTTGATCAAACCAAGGCATTTCGACTGGTTCACGGGCAGGAACAAATAAACCCACTTTAGCCATTAAGGCAGCTAATCCCAAGGTTTTTAAAGTTACAGTTTTACCGCCAGTATTGGGCCCGGTAATTGTGACTACTTTGATGTGGGGACTGATTAATAAATTAACGGGAATTACTGGATGTCCTTGCTCATGCTGTTGTTGCCAAACTAACAAAGGATGCCGTAATTGCCGCAGGGTAATTATTTCCTGTTCTTGGCGATTTACGAACCGGGGCGGATTTGCACCTATCCAAAAACTATACCTAGCTTTAGCTGTGGCTAAGTCTAAGGTGGTGACAATTGCTAATAACTTTTCTAAATCGGGTTTAACTGCGGCGACTTGTTCTGTTAAATTGCGACGAATAACTTCTTCTTCGGCTTGTTCTTTTCTGATAGCTTGGCGCAGTTGGTTGCCCATTGGCACAATGCTATTAGGTTCGATATACAAGGTTGCGCCGCTGGTGGATGTGTCGTGAACAATGCCAGGAATTGCGTCTTTTTGCGGTGCTTTCACGGGAATAACATAGCGATCGCCCCTTTGGGTGATAATCTGCTCTTGTAATGCTCCCGATTTTACCTGAATGATATTTTGCAGTTTACGTGTAATTTGACTGCGTAATTTTCGCAAATCTTCGCGAATTTCCCCTAATTTCTGACTAGCGCGGTCTGTAACTTGCGCCCGTTCATCAATACAACGGTGAATTTCTTGCTCTAGTTCTGGGTAAGTCCGTAATTCGGCAACTAACTCAGTCAGGATCGGTATATCTTCCTGATTATCAATTACCCGGCGTAAATTTCTTGCACCGGCGAGGGTTGTAGCAATACCTAACAGTTCTTCCCCAGACAAAATTCCTTGTAGTTCGGCTCGTTCTAGGGAGTCGCCAATATCTTGAATGCCTTCAAAGGATAACCCAGGCGTAAGCCGACTTTCCAGTTGATAGACTTCTTTGGTTTGCGCTAATAACTCTGTACTTTCCGCTTGAGTTGTCGGTATCGGCAAGGCACGGGCAACCATCGCCCCTAACTTAGTTGCCGCAAAGGTGGAAAGGTGCTGGCAAAGGCGATGCCATTCTAATAGTTCTAGGGTTTCAGACTGGATCAAGGCTTCACTATCTAATCTGAAACTATGGTAACAATTCTCGTCACAAGAAAGCTAAATCTTCTATAGTTTTCTTCCTCGTTCCTAGACTCTGGCTAGGAATGAAATCTCAGAGCCGACCTCTCTCCTACCTCTCCCTAACCCTCTCCTAAGAGGAGAGGGGAAAGGAATAACTTTTTTTACTTGAGAGGCTTTGATTTACCCCCCTTCCCTTGTAGGGAAGGGGCTGGGGGTTAGGTCTAATAATTGTGATTTAAATACATGAAAACTACTGTAAACCCCTTGTAGAGACTTTCCAGGAAACGTCTTTACAGTACAATTAGCCGAAAACTTTTGTAATCCTGAATATTGTGTCTGGAGGCTACCCAGGGTCTGCTATGGTGCTGCTGTTACAAAAATGGTAACACTAGCTTTATTTTGCTCATTTGCATACATACTGTTCTGAGTGCGATAGCTTTGCTCGCCGTAGGCATCGCTACACCAGTCCATACCAAGTTCGCAAATGAACACAAAACCATATCTGACAGCAACAGTCACAGGGCTTGCTGTCTTGTCCATACAGGTTCTAGCATCACAAACCGGCTTTACGCTCTCCGAACCAAATCCCCCCTCCTAAAACAGGATTCAAACCTTGTTCTAGCTCAAAATTCAGAGGAACAAACGCGAATTCGGGTGAATCAGGCAGCAAGTCCCAGTGTTGTATATATTAATATGGGCAAATCAAGTGGTAGTGGTTTTATTGTTAGTAGAGATGGGTTAATTATTACCAATGCTCACGTTTTAGAAGATGCTTCTAGCACCGTTACCGTTGTTCTGTCCGATGGGAGAAGGTTGCCGGCTGATATCATTGGCTTTGCTAAAAATGGTCTAGATTTAGCAGCAATTAAAATTCTTAACCAGAATAATTTGCCCGCATTACCTTTAGCAAAATCAGCCAAAACTGGACAATCTGTATATGCTATTGGTAGTCCCTTTGGTTATGAAAATCCCAATAATTTTACTGCAGGTGTTGTTAGTAATATTGACAATTTAGCAGGAGTAATTAAACACGATGCCCGAATTAATTCCGGTAATTCTGGTAGTCCATTACTCAACTCTCAAGCACAAGTTATTGGTGTGAATACAGCTGTGAGACTTGATAGACAGGGAGGCAATAGTGGCATTAGTATTGCCATTTCTGTTGATAAACTACAAGGCTTTTTAACAGCACTTCGTCAAGGTAATTTTTCCTCTGTGAGTACATTACCAAAAGAAGAGATAAAAAATCAGTCTCAACCATTAACTATGAATGGTCGAGCAATAAGTGGAAACCTCACTCAAAATGATAACAAGTTTGAAGATAATAGCTACTTTAGAAGCTACATCTTTGAGGGTAAACGAGGGCAAAAAATATCAATTCAAATGAATAGCAATGAAATAGATCCATTTTTAATGATTTTGAATTCTGAAGGAAAACCAATCGCACAAAATGACGATATATCACCTAATAATTTTAATGCCAGAATTGCTGCAACACTACCAAAAGATGATACCTACACAGTCATAGCTGGCAGTTTTGGTGCATCTGAATTAGGAGCTTTCACTATTACCGCTAATTCTGCTCCTTAGTATTTCCCTCGTTCCTAGTCTCCGACTAGGAATGAACTCTGAGAGGCTCTGCCTCCCTGAATACTAATACAAGGCAGAGCCTCTTAAACAGCATTCCCAGGTTCTACCTGGGAACGAGAAAACGAGAATAATTCAAAAAATTAACCCAAATTAGGAGCTTTGAAAAATCATGAGATTAGCATTATTAACTACTCTGTTCTTAACCACCACATTAGCCGCTACTCCTGTTTCTGCTCAGAAAGATGCAAATAATCAAGTTAGCTTTATCTGTGCTACCAGTCGTCATTCCCAATCTCAAAAGCGTGTTTCTACAACTTTTCTTTGGACACCAAATGGTAAAAAAGCAATGGTGAATTGGACATCTGTTTTAGCTGGTTATGCACCCGAAGAACGTTGTCAAAAAGTTTCTGAAAATTTTCAAGTTGCTTTCAATAATGGCAGTCTGAATTACGTTACCAATGCTGTCCAAAATGGTAGTAAAGTAATTTGTTCTGTGCGCTCAAGTGATGGTGCTTGTGATACTGTATTATTTACACTGCGCCCTAAAGACAATTCTAGAGATATTCTCAAACAATTAAATCAACTCTGGCTTGGTACTGCTACCACAGGACCTATTCAACAAAGTTCTGGAGAAGCAAAGTTTTACATTGATATTCGCCAATTTCTCAATACACCAACATCAAATAAAGTGTAATAACGAAAATTCTCGAAAATTGTAGGTTGGGTAGAACGAAGTGAAACCCAACAAATTCACGGAAGCATTCTTTTAAATACCTCACGCATTTGATTTAAGGAAGATAGAACGAAGTGAAACCCAACAAATTTACGGAAGCATTCTTTTAAATACCTCACGCATTTGATTTAAGGAGGGTAGAACGAAGTGAAACCCAACAAATTTACGGAGGTGTTGGGTTATGGCTTCGCCACACTTCGTGAACGTTCCTCAACCCAACCTACGTATAGTCTAAAATCTCTTTATTCACCCAAACGAAAAAACAAAATGAAACGCCTATTTTTCACCCTCATCTGCACAACTGCTTTATTAACTATCTCCCCACAATTATTATTTGTTCCTCCTAACCCTGTCACCGCACAACAAACCACTCCACAATTATTAACTACAGAAGAATTACAGAATTTAGCTAAATCAATCACTATCAAAGTATTAACTAAAAATGGCAGTGGTTCAGGGACTTTAATTGCTAAAAATGGGAATAATTACACGGTTTTAACTAATGATCATGTTTTGAGTCCCGGTGAATCTTATCGCGTTCAAACACCAGATGGTAAAATTTATGCGGCTACTGTGATTAAAGAAAAACCACCATCTTTAAAAAATCAAGATGTGGCTTTATTGCAGTTTCAATCAACAGCAGAATATACTATAGCCTCTTTAGGAATTTCTTCACCTATTGCTGTAGAACAAAAAATTGTTGCGGCTGGGTTTGTTTATGATAATGCTAAAATAATTTTCACAGACGGTAATATTTCTCTGTTACCAGATAAAAGTTTTCAAAGAGGTTATCGCATTGGTTACAGTAACAAAATTCAACCGGGAATGAGTGGGGGACCCATACTCAATTATCAAGGTGAAGTAATTGGGATTAATGCTGTTCATGCTTATCCTATTTCTGATAAAATATATGTATTTTCTGATAACTCTAAACCCAGTGCAGCCGAACGTCAACAAATGCGTCAATATAGTTGGGGTGTACCGATTTATAGTGTCGCTAAAGTCCTAACTGATATCAATGATGTCAATGTTGATAATAACCGATTGACAGCTAAAAAAGGTTTGATTAATGATATTGATAAAATTGCTCAAGAAATTACAGTTTTAATTCCTGCTGCTGATGGTGTTGGTTCAGGGGTAATTATTGCCCAAAAAAGTGATACTTATTATGTGCTGACATCTGATCATGTGGTATGGGATAATTTGCATGAAAAAAGATTTAGAGATAAGTTAGAAATTGTCACACCAAATAATCAAAGATATGCTGTAAATGTCAGCAAAATCAACAGAATGCCCGGTGTTGATTTAGCAGTTATGCAGTTTACCAGCAATAAAAAATATCGCGTTGCGACTTTAGCAAATTATAGTTTAGAAAATAAAAAAATGAATGTTTTTGTTTCTGGATTTCCTGCTAAGAAACAACAAAATAAGAATAAACCTAATCGCATTCTAACGGCGGGAAGTTTGATGAAACAAGAAAGGGTTAGGTTGAATACTTATGTAAGTTTCAATAATCAAGGTTCTTTAGAAAATCAACCTTCTATTCAACGTCGTCAAGTAGAGACTGTTTTGAGTGATGGTTATGAGCTACTTTATAGTAATATAACTGAGGGAGGTATGAGTGGCGGTGCTGTTTTGGATACCCAGGGGCGAGTTGTTGGTATTCATGGCAGAGTAGAAGCTGAACTAGAAAATAATAAACTTGAAGAAATCAATTTAGGTAGAAGTTCAGGTATTCCTATTAGTACCTTTTTAGGTTTAGTTAAGCAGGTAGGGATAGAGTCAGATTTAAAGATAGAAACTACTTTGCCACCTACACTTAAAAAGCCAGAAGAAGATTTAATTAGTGAATATTTATTACCATTAGATCAAGTTCCTCAAGATAGTGATGATGAAATATCATGGTTAAATTATGCAAATCAACTATGGCGTTCTAAGAAATATCCAGAAGCGATAAAAGCTGTTGATAAAGCGATTGAGAAAAAACCAGATTTTATCAAGCTTGGTATTTGAAAGGTTTGATATTCAATAATGAAGAAAAATATTTAGAATCTATTGCTGCTTTTGATAAAGCTGTGGAAATTAATCCAAACTTTGCTCAAGCTTGGAAATATCGTGGTAGGTCGCTATCAGGAACAAAGCAATTTTCAGAAGCATTGGTATCTTTTGATAAAGCTATTGCACTCAGCCCCAATCAGTTTGATCTTTATTTTTCCCGAGGTTTTATGTTGTTCCTATTAAACCGTTTTCCTGAAGCCATTAATGATTACAATCAAGCTATTAATATTTATCCTCACTCTTGGGTATATCAGAAGCGAGGTAATGCCTACGGAGAATTAGAAGACTATACAAAGGCTATATCAGACTACACTGAAGCCATTCGCCTTAACCCTAATGATGCTTTATCCTACTACTTTCGGGCTGTTGATTACTCTGAATTAAAAAACTATAAACAGGCTATATTAGACTATACTGAAGCCATTCGTTTCGACCCTAAAAATGCCTCATACTACTACTTTCGGGGTTTTATGTACTCAGAGAATTTACAAGATAATAAACAGGCTATAGCTGATTTCACTCAAGCCATTTATCTCGAACCTGAAAATGCTGAATACTACCAGTGGCGGGGTTTTGTATACTATCGTTTAAATGAAGAGAAAAAGGCTATAGCTGATTACAAAAAAGCAGTTGAGATTAAACCAAAAAATGCAGATGATTATCAGACACGGGGTCTTGTTTACTTACTATTGAGAGATTATAAACAGGCTATAGCTGATTACACTCAAGCCATTAAACTTGACCCTAAAAATGCCGACTACTACTGGAGTCGGAGTACTCCCTACAAAATATTAAAAGACTATAAACAAGCTATAGCTGATTTAGATCAAGCGATTAAAATCAACCCTAAAGATGCTGAATACTACAGCTTTCGGGCTGATGTCTACAAAGACTTAGAAGACTATAAACAGGCGATAGCTGATTTCACTCAAGCCATTAAACTTGACCCTAAAAATTCCTCCTACTACTTCGCACGGGGTCTTACCTACTCATATGATTTAAAAGACTATAGACAGGCAATAGCAGATTACACTCAAGCAATTAAATTTAAACCTGAAGAGGTCTTATTCTATAACAACCGGGGTGATGCTTACTCTGAGTTACAAGAGTATAAACAGGCGATTGATGATTACACTCAAGCAATAAAGATTGAACCTGAGAATGCCTTCTACGTCATCAATAACCCCTACAGCAGTCGTGGTTTTGCTCACTTTCACTTAAAAGAGTACAAACAGGCAATTGATGACTATAATAAAGCAATTAAAATTGCACCTAAAAATCCTGGACACTACTTGATACGGGGTCTTGCTTACGGTGAATTAAAAGACTACAAACAGGCGATTGATGACTTTAATAAAGCCATTCAATTTAATCCAGAATTCCCTGAAGCCTACTACACCCGGGGTATTGCCTACTATTTATCAAAAAACTATCAACAAGCAATAAATGATTGGACTCAAGCTATTAAATTCAAACCTGAATATCCTGAAGCATACACCAATTTAGGCATAGTTCGCTATGAAATGGGAGAAGTAGAAACAGCAATTAATCATTGGCGAAATGCGGTAAAAATAAATAGCAATTTTGCAGAAGCCCATTTAGCTTTAGGTGTAGCTTTGTACGCTAAAGGTGATAAAGAAGCGGGTTTAAAATCGGGAGAAACGGCATTAAAATTAGATAAAATTTATGGAAAGATAGAGTTTTTGAAAGAAAATGGTTGGGGTGAAAAGTTGATAAAAGATAGTCAGGAGCTTTTGAATAATCCCAGGATGAAAAGTTTGATTTAACGTGAGTTTAAGGGATATTAAAAACCCCTCTCCAAACCTCTCCCCTGCAAGGAGAGAGGCTTTGAAAGTCTGATTTTTCTGTAAACCAGGATTTTTGCCCCTCTCCGATGCGGAGAGGGGTTGGGGAGAGGTTCATGAAAATCACACGTTAACTTAAAGCTGTCCTAAACCGCCTCTTTTTTTCAGAACATCTAATCAACCTTATACCTAGCTAATAATTCCTCACGGGAAAGATTAAGTAACAACTGAGTTCTTTCTGTGAGAGAAAGTTCCATCATCGGAGTCGCAATAGCAGATAACTCATCATCTAAATTACCAAAACGCACTGTTAGTAAACTCTCTATCATCAAACGCTGTCCGTCTTTTTGTCCTTCTTGTTTCCATTCTTCCCGTTGTTTCAGATATGCTGGTGATAAACTCATAATTAACTCCTTTACCTCTTCATCATTGACATCACTATTCAATTCTAAATTTTTTCGCCAAGATGCGAAAATTTCCACCAGTCTGTTCCATTTATCATTCTTTTTTGAGAGTTGAACTACTTCGGTAATAGCTTCCGTTTGAGTTCTGCCTTTTCCTAGTACCCTTAACCATAGTGTATCCTCTGTCATGGGTAATTGGTTAATGGCAACAATGGCAGTTTTATAAGCTTTTGGGAGAAAATATACTCCTTTTTCCCAGTTATCTTTTGCTTTTCCTCCAAAACTGTTGAGGATTTTTTCAGAACAGGTTGGTGTTAAAATCCATAAACAAGGTAATTCTTCTTCAGATAAAGAACGTTTTTCTCTTTTCGCTTGTCTTAACAATTCACCTTGAACGCTATACAATTTTAACAAACAACTCCTAATTTCTATTTCATTAGGTGCATTACGGTAAGGTTCAAATAGACAGCTTGTAACCGCCATTTTTCCTAATAATCCTAACTCTGAATTTTCAGATTTTGTGGTTGGAATAAACCAAACATCAATTTATTGAACTTCGCTTTTTACATCTTTGCTAGTTGTGACATTACCTAGAGGTGTTAATATTTCCTCTAGATACTCTTTTGCTAGTTGGTCATGGGGTTGTCGTGTCATGAAATTGATTAAGATACTGGCATTTATTAAATTTATTAGTTTATATCTAGTTTAACTTAATATGGTTTGAATTGGTAGGAGGTTAGCAATTCTAAACCCCTACAAAAATTTATCTGTATCAGGATTTTCGTTAATTTGTATCACCCTAGTTATCAAAATGTTCAAACTTAAATTATCTAGTTTTGTTAATATTATTAATCATCATAAAGTTAAGTTGTTAATAAAGTTAAGTAATCTAAAAAAAACAAAGATTTAATCTTGACATCTCTCTAGAAAAGAGAATAAAATGTATTCAAACAAGAATATAAAAATACCTGCTAAATATCTTGCAGGAGAAAATATGCTGTTTAGTCCAGCTAACTTACCTTATTGGATTTTCCTAATCACGGGAATATTGCTTTTTTTGTTCATGATTTTTATAGGAGGGGGAGAAGCAGAATTAGATGCTGATGCAGATTTAGATGTGGAAACTGACAGCGAAGTGAGCTTTGGAAACTTTCTCGGATGGGCAGGTATTGGTAAAGCTCCATTGTTGTTATTGTTGGCAACAGATTTAAGTCTGTGGGGTGTTATTGGTTGGATGTTCAATGTTTGGTTTGGTGGCATTGCTCAAAATCTAAAAGTTCCTTTCATCGAGATTATTATCTTGTTGGTTTCCCTATTTATAAGTTTATTTATAGGTAGATTGATAGCTGAACCAATTGGTAAAATGTTTGCTGAATTTAGTGAAGATGCAAGTAGCGATCGCCTAGTAGGTTGCATTGGTACTGTTACTTCTGTCTATATTCCTACGGAAAATCTAGGCAAAATTGGTCAGGTAGATATTCTCGATCCAAAAGGTAATTTTTTGACTATTAATGCTGTTATTCCAGATTGGGCAACTATCGCACCACAACGGGGAGAGAAAGTGATAGTAATTGAAATTAAACAGCAACTTTATTTAGTGATTACTAAAGACAGTGTAGATGAAGAACATTGGTTAAATAGCTCAAACTCTAAAAATTAAAGTTAGTTCAAGGAAAAGAATATGCTTTTTTGGCTGACATTTATCCAGGCTCTACCAACTGTTAATGTACCGGAAATATCATCATTTAAGGGACAATCAAAGCAGGAATATACAACATCAATTAATCCCGCATTTCCACTGACAACACAGCCGACTTTAGCCCAAATAAATGGGGGAATAGTATTTCCTGGGATTGTTGTTACTTTAGTTTTACTGCTGCTATTAAGCTTGTTTGCTTATACCAGAGTTTATGTAGTCACACCCAACAACGAAGCTTTTGTGAGGACGGGGGGACTATTTACTAAAAAGAAAGCGGTAATTCTCTATGGTGGTTGCATTGTTTTACCGGGATTTCATCAATTAACAAGAGTACCTTTGAGGGAAATTTCTATTGATGTAGAACGCACTGGAAAAATGGCTGTGCGTACCAAAGATTATCTGAGAGCAGATATCAGAGTTACTTTTTATGTATGTATTAATGCCTCAGAAGATGATGTTTTGACTGCTGCTGCCAGACTATCACAAAATGGTACAAAAATTAATCCTGAAGACATCAAAAATGCTTTAGAAAAAAGAGCAGATGACGCAATTAGAGCCGCAGCTAAAACCAAGGATTTAGCAGAAATTGATTCTGATAAATTGGGGTTTGCTCAGGAAGTTTTAAACTTGGTGGGTACAGATTTGAAGAAAGTGGGATTAACACTAAATAATATTGCCATTTCGGAAATATTAGAAAGTGTTACCTATGATCCTGATAATTTCTTTGATGCTCAAGGTGTACGTTTGCGAACGGAAATTATTCAACGTTCAGTGCAACAAAAACGGGAAGTTGAATTATCAGCACAGGTGACAATTGAGCAGAAAGAATTGGATGCTCAAAAAAGATCATTGCAAATTGCCCAAGAGCAAGAAAGTGCTAAACTATCTCAAAAGCTGCAAGTAGAAGCACTAAAAGCACAGCGAGAAAGGGAAATTCAAGAGTCTAAAGATAGAGAAGCTGCAACGGTACAACGTACCAAAATTTTGCAAGAAAAATCAGTGGAAGAGGAAGAAATTCGCAGAAAGTTATCCCTCCAACAAAGCCAAATTGAAGCTGATATTGCTTTAGAAGAACGGAATAAACAATTAAAAGTAGCGCAAGCATTGCAAAAACAAGAAGCAGAATTAGCAGAAATTATTCGTCAACAAAGTGTACAATCTGGAAAGTTGAAAGCACAAGTACAGATAGCTGAATCAGAAAGAGTCGCAAGATTAGCTCAAGAAGATGTGGCCATAGCAATTGCTAACAAAAAACGTGAAAGCTTTGTTGCACAAGCAGAACAAGCTAAAGCCGAAGAATCTGTAAAAACAGCCGGTGAAGTCGAAAAAGCTGAACGTACCAAACGCTTATCTATTATAGCCGCAGAAAGGGAAGCTCAAGAACGGAGTATCAGCGATCGCAACGTTGTCGAAATCGACGCTTTCCGTCGTCGTCGTCAAGCAGAAATTGCCCAAGAAGCAGCCGAATTAGAAGCAGAAGCAATTCGTACTCTCGCAGATGCTAACCGTGATAAAGCCTTAGCTGAAGCAGAAGGTATTCAAGCTAAAATTGCGGCCGAAAATACTATTAGCAATGCTAACTTAAGTGCGAAAATTCTCACAACTATCTGGCCAGAATTAGCGGATAAACTACCAGAAATTGTCACTGCTTTAGCACCACAACCAGGAGTTTTAGGAGATACTCGCATTTATTCCTTCCCCGGTGCAAATGGTAGTAATGGCAGTCAAGATATTAACAAGTTGCTATTATCTACTAGCGGACTTTCCTTAATTAATACCTTGTTAGATGAAGGTAAATTAGGAGACTTAATTGGGCAAGTTAGTCAAATGGTGCGTAGTAATAACTCAGTCAGTCCACCCAGTCTGAATCACCAAGACAAAGAAAGTAATTAATAATTACTAATTCATAATTCGTAATCGAAATAAATTATGAATTATGAATTATGAATTTTCAAACAGTAGCTTTTTCTTGCACTAAAACGTAAGGTTCAACAATTAGAGCATTAAACCGCTTGGTGCGATCGCTATTCCATTCTCCTAACTGTTCTGGTGTGGGTTTGGCCAGCAACTGTTCATCAATCCAATTTTGGACAGAGGGCATATTATCACTAGCGATCGCTTCTCCCACATCCAGCAAATCTAACCCATCCGCTACCACAATGATCGCATCCCTTTGTGCATGGGGAATTAGCCAATCCCATTCCGCTTCATCCAAGTTTTCTTTTAAAGCATCTTTTAAATCTGACATAATTCATCGATGATATTCTTATAATTTTCATTTTATATGATTTATCAACTTGAGTAAACTAATTCGTAATTCATATTCCAAAACCCTTCCAAATACCAATGGCACACACTAATTTTGAGCGCGGATACACAGATGCTTGAGTTCTTATCTCCCATCATCCATGACTAATGACTAAATCTCTGATTTCATTTCTTCGATTTCTAACAAAGATACAATAATACCTGTGATGGGAATAGATATAAAAATACCCAATAAACCAGCAATTCTAGCACCCAATAGTATAGCCAAAAAAACCACAACAGGATTAAGATTTAATGTACCTTGCATCACTCGTGGGGCAATTAAATTATCTTGAATTTGCTGGAGAATAATACACGTACCCAATACCTTGAATGCTAACCAGACATCCTGGGATAAAATGATTAAACTAACTATACTAATTCCTAAAGTTGCCCCAATACCAGGAATAATATCAATTAGACCCACTATAACTGCCAGTAGCAAAGCAAAAGGCACATTTAATAATATAAAAACTAAAAACGTGGAAGTTGTGAGAAATAAAGTTAATAATAATTGCGCTCTAAAAAATCCTAAAAAATTACGTTTGATTACTTTAGTAACTCTACCGCGTTGCTTCTGGGGTATGATTTTGAGCATCAATTTCCACAGCTTTTCGCCATCAAGTAACATGAAGAAAGCCACAACGGCAATTAAGATAAAAGTAATAAAATTAGTGAGTACTGCTTGTAAAATAGCCAAACTTGTAACTAGAGTTGATACAGCTTGATCGCGTATTTGTGTTTCAATAGCACTCAAGTCTATCTGAAGATTTCGGGATTGTAAAAATTTTTCTATTTGCTCTATTAAAGGTACTAAAGAATTTAAAAAAACTGTAATACTATCTACTAATTGTTGACCCTGGGATAAAACTGCTAAACTTACAGTAATAGCTATACCTCCCAGAATAAATATGCTCACCAAGAAAACAACAATAACTGCTAACCCGTGAGGTAAAAACCTTTGTAACCATTTGACAGGATAGCTAAGTAAAAAGGCCAAAATAGTAGCAAATGTGAAAATCACAATTACCAATTGAAAATAATCTAGCAGTTGTATAATTACCCAACCACAAGCAATTAAAAGTAAAAATCGGACTAATGCTAAACTATTGAGACGCTGCAATAAATTTCTGGCTTCAAAGCCACTCGTATCAATTTTTGATTCTTGATTTTGGCTTGTCAAAATATTCACAAAATAAGCTTTTAGAAACTTTGTCTGTGGCAATCATTTTCTCAATGGCTAATACCATTTCTATAAAGAAATGCGCCTAATGATTAACGTAAAGGTGGGCTTTGTCTATATAAACCCAGATTTATGTTATGTTCGCGTAGCGTGCTGTAGGCATGGGTAGAATTATAGTGGTGAAGTTCAATCAAATATATACTATTACCGAATTGTTCGCTACATCCTTAAAGCATATTCCTTAGTAGATAAATTTTGTCGGCACTTTTACAATTTATGATCCAAAATCTAAACTTGCTATTATCTATCGTCCTAAATCGTGCATTTCATTAATCACAGTCGCACATTTTTGTGTCATTGCTTCTAATTCTGGTTTACTAGTAGAAGTAGGAGCATCAATTAGTTTACCAATTCTGACAGTAATGGGAACTGCACGGGGAAGAGATGAACCTGGTTGTAAAATCTTGTCAGTACCCCATAAACTCACGGGTAAAAAAGGTACTTTGGCCTTAGCTGCTATTAGTGCTGCGCCTTTTTTGGGGTCAGTAATGCGACCGTCGGGGGTACGAGTACCTTCTAAAAATACACCCACAGCCCAACCATGATCAAGACATTCTAGAGCCGCACGAATAGCAGCACGGTCAGCACTACCCCGACTGACGGGATAAGCACCGTATAGTTTAATAGCTTGTGCTAAAACTGGGACTTTAAACAATTCTTCCTTAGCCATATACGCGACTGGACGACGTACACAATTAGAAACAATTGGAGGGTCAAAGTAACTTGCATGATTGCTAACTACTAGCACTGGACTGGTTTGGGGGACATTTTCCACGCCATAAATCTTCACACGGAAATAAGTGTGAAGTATGGGACTAACCACTGACCACTTGAAAGCCTGGTAAAGTGCCAAACTAATTAAAGGTTCGCGTTCTCTGGTCACGGAAGATAATTCAAATGAGACTAAAATTTAGCATACAGTAGAAGTGGATTAAATCACTAATAAGGAATCAAAAGGGAACAGGGAAAGGGCAACAGGGAACAGGGCAAGCCCCATCATTAAAATTAGGGCATTTGAAACGGACGTATTTTTGAAGCACTAAGTGTCTTTCGACAAATGTTTTTACCTCTTTGCGCTATCACTTCAAGAAGAAAAATTTTGATATTTAAGATACATCCGCAGGTAGAGAATATTCACAGCGAACGCCAATAGCCTATATATTAAACCACCAATTATATAGAGGTTAGGTTATGGCAGTATCTGCGATTGATATTTCCAGAAGTCTCAGTGGCATAGATTTTCCTGCAAATAAAGAGGATTTGGTCAGCCATGCCAGAGATAAAAATGCCAGCAAGGAGGTAATCGACGTTCTCCAACAAATGCCAGAGCGTGAATATGAAAACATGGCAGATGTGGAACACGAATTTGGTCAAGTTAGATAATTTTGAATGTTTTTGTTTTCTTGTCTGTCTACTTCATTAGACATCGACCAAAATTAAATTTGCCTTTTTTAGAAACCTTGTGGAGACGTTCCATGGAACGTCTCTACATTATGCTTCACTAGATGTCTATTGAATTATTTTTTGCTATTATTTCTCTTTTAATTGTGAATTAATTAATCATCAACAGGTAACTCCCCAGTATTACGAATATTCTCCAACTTCAAGCCAGAGGCAGTACGTTTAATCAAACCAGTTAAAACGTTGCCAGGTCCAATTTCTACTACTTTCTCAATCCCATGTTCTGGTAATTGCAAAGCAATTTCTCGCCAACGCACTGAACCAGTCATTTGTTGAGTTAAACGCTGCTTTAAAATGTCTGCATCAACTTCAGGAACTGGATCTACATTTGATGCAACGGGAACAACAGCTGTTTGAAAAACTGTTGCATCTAAAATTTCTTGAAATTCCTGTGATGCTGCTGCCATTAAATGTGAGTGAAAAGCACCGGAAACTTTGAGAGGCACAGCACGTTTAGCTTTCACTTGGGACATTACAGCTTGTACACCTTCAGGAGTCCCCGAAATAACAACTTGTGCTGAACTGTTATCATTTGCTAACACGACATCCGGTGTTTCGGAAATCACTTGGTCTAATTGTTCCCGGTCAAAATTGAGTAATGCAGCCATCATCCCACCAGCAGCATTATCCATAATTTCTGCGCGGCGTTTGACTAAGTGTAAACCAGTAGACCAGTCAAAAACACCAGCAGCATAAAGAGCAATATATTCTCCTAAACTGTGACCGGCGACTAAATTTGGTTCTTGTCCCCGTTCCCGCAATAAATCAACGAGAATACTTTCTATCACATATAAACAGGGCTGTGTGTAAAGTGTGCGTGATAATCTTTCTTCGTCATTTTGACAAATTTCGCTCACAGACCAGCCCAAAATTGCCTCAGCTTGGTCGAATTTTGCTTTGGCAGATGGTATATCTAGTAGATCCATTCCCATGCCCAAGGCTTGCGAACCTTGTCCGGGAAACACCCATGCAGTTTTAGTCATTTGTCCTTAGTAATTAGTAATTAGTCATTGGTAATAGGGAAAAATACAATTTATTACCCAGCCCCCAGTCCCCAGTCCCCAGTCCCCAGTAACCTATCTTCCCCATTGAAAAATTGCTGCACCCCAGGTTAAGCCTGCGCCAAAGCCAGAGGTGGCAATGATATCATTAGGTTTGATTTTGCCTTGCCTTACTGCTTCATCTAATGCCAAGGGGATGGAAGCAGCGGAGGTGTTTCCATAATGAGCAACATTACTAATTACTTTATGTTCAGGAATATTTAAGCGTTCAGCCACGGAATTGATAATACGCTGATTTGCTTGATGTAAAATTAACCAATCTATTTTATCTACACTCAGATGAGCCTCAAATAAAGCTTTGTCTATGACTTCTGGCACTTTCTGAACGGCAAAGCGATAAACTTCTTTACCGTTCATGCTGATGGGTTGATAAGTGCCTGTAGGTACATGAATATTTGGTGTCACTTGTTGAGTAGTACCTTGATAAGCCAAGTTGAGATAATGGTTTTGAGTTCCATCGCTTTTTAGGGAAAATCCCAATAAGCGATCGCTCTTATTCGCTTGCAAAACCACTGCCCCAGCACCATCACCGAACAATACACAAGTGCGGCGATCTTGCCAATCTACCCAACGAGATAGGATATCTCCCCCGATCAATAGTACATTTTGGTAAACACCTGTTCTGATATATTGGGCTGCTGTGACTAGTCCAAACACGAAACCAGAACAGGCGGCTGTTAAATCAAAGGCCACTGCTTTGATTGCCCCTAATTCAGCTTGAACTCGACAAGCACTACCAAATAAGTCATCTGGGGTAGAAGTTGCCAGCAAAATTAAATCAATATCCTCTGCTTTAATTCCTGCTGCTGCAAGAGCCTGTTTACTAGCATCCGTTGCCAGTGTAGTCAATGATTCAGGCGGTAATGCTAACTGCCGTTGACTAATTCCTGTTCTTGTGGTAATCCACTCGTCTGAAGTCTCAACGAGTTCCGTTAGTAACTGGTTATCCAAGGGAGTTGCTGGTACTGCCGAGCCACTCCCTGTTATTGCTATGCCATTGTTGAATAAATTCTGCACTCCTAATCTCCCCATTTGTCAGTTGTCAGTTGTCAGTTGTCAGTTGTCAGTTGTCTTTTATTCAGCAGAAATAACCAATAACTAGGTACTAATAATGACCGATGACTAATGACAAATGACGATGGCTATTCGCGTAGCGTTTCGGAGAGAAGGCTAATCGCTTTCGCTCTGTAGGATTTGATATTGTGACTGTAGTCTTTGTAATACTTGATTATCTACAGCTTCTTTGGCCATGCGAATAGCACTAAAAATAGAAGGTGCTTGGGAACTACCATGACCAATAAAACAGATTCCGTTTACGCCTAACAGCAAAGCCCCACCATGTTCTGCGTGATCCATCCGCTGTTTAACACGCTTGAGGTTGGGTTTTAAGATTGCTGTGCCGATTTGTCCATGTAGCCCTTGGGGTAATTCTTCCCGCAGAATTTGCAGAATTACTCCTCCGACTGCTTCGGCAAATTTTAATAACACATTACCGACAAAACCATCACAGACGATCACATCAAATTCACCAGATAAGACATCACGACCTTCCGCGTTGCCACTAAAGTTAATTTGGGTATTTTCTCGTAATAATTGATAGGCACGGAGGGCTGCTTCATTACCTTTGGTATCTTCTTCACCTATATTCAATAATCCTATTTTGGGTTCAGGCATCCCCAATACATACTGACTATAAATCGAACCCATCACCGCAAACTGCTCTAAAAATTTAGGACGACAGTCTACATTAGCGCCAACATCAAGTATTAATACTGGCTTGCCTGCTTTGATGGTGGGGAATACTGTCCCAATTGCCGGGCGGTCAATTCCTGGTAGTCTACCTAAACGTAGCAAAGCGGATGCCATTGCTGCGCCAGAGTGACCAGCAGAAAATATAGCATCTGCCTGATTATTTTTAACTAAATCCATCGCTACATTAATGGAAGCCTTACGCTTTTTTCTAACTGCGTTTAAAGGCTCTTCATCCATAGCGATCGCTTCCTCAGCAGGAACAATCTCCAATCCCGCCATATTTGTTTTTGGCGGTATGACAGCTTCAATTTGTTGGAGATCACCCACCAACAAGATTTTCACACCCAATTCTTCCTTCGCTCGCAGTGCGCCAGCGACGATTTCAGCGGGTGCGTAATCGCCTCCCATAGCATCAATTGCGATCCTTACACCAGTCGATCCCATTGCTCCTAGCTCAAAGAAACCTTACAAATTTTATCAGATTGCAATACTCAACAATTAAAAATTCTCAAAAAAAGCTTAAGAAGCTGGACCTTTCCTGCAACTAAGCGCAGTATGTAAACATCTATATATTAAGACTCGCTTATTAAAAGCCATAAAGCAGTTGGTTAATATAGAGGATATTGAAAAATAATTCAGTAATTACACTAGCTTACAGAATAAAAACGTTACTGTCAAGTATTTCTTTATAGCGTTTTGTGATGAAAATTGGCTTGCTTTTATGATTGTAGAGACTTTACATCTAACGTCTTTAGGACTTACGCAAGATTGAACTCAAAACCTGATTCTTGCGTAGGGGTAATTCATGGAGCTTGCTTGCCCGTTGCGGTATTACCCCTACTTCCGTTCTGTTTTGCGTAAGTTCTGGTCTTTACAAGCTGGCTGCTTGTTTTTTTCAATTATAGCAGTGGACAAGGCAGTTAGGACTTTCTTGAAAGCTAAAACTCAGTGATGGCAAGGGTTTTACTTTTGCCTGATACCTCTTTCCTTCTGCTATATCTGTCAGAAACTAGAAATACCATCAAAAAAAGGCTCTGTCTCTGGTATCACCCAAAGCAGAACCTTCCATAATTCAGCACTTACGCACGATGTGGCTGAAAACCCTATTTTTGCGTAGGGGCAATTCATGTAGCTTGCTTCCCGAAGGGTATTGCCCCTACTGTCGTGACCTTTTGCGTAAGTCCTATAATTTATAAAACCGAAAAAACTAACTCAGTACCCAATTAACCAGTGTTCTCACACCAAAACCAGTAGCACCAGCACCGTTGTAACCATTTTCCTTATCAGCCCAAACTGGGCCTGCAATATCTAGATGCGCCCACGGGGTATCCTTAACAAACTGCTTCAGGAACAAAGCCGCCGTAATAGAACCACCATAACGGGGTCCGGTATTTTTCATATCCGCGATACCAGATTTTAACCCGTCAAAATATTTCTCTTCCATCGGCAGCCGCCAAATTTTCTCACCAGCTGTTTCCGAAGCTGTTTGCAATTGGGAAGCTACAGCATCATCGGGAGTAAATAAACCGGCGATATCATCACCCAAAGCCACCACACAAGCACCTGTGAGAGTGGCTAAATCAACGATCGCATCTACACCTAATTTATCAGCATATACCAACGCATCAGCCAAGGTTAAACGCCCTTCTGCGTCGGTGTTGTTGACTTCGATTGTTTTGCCATTAGAAGCTGTAAGGACATCTCCTGGGTGCATAGCCTTACCGCTAATCATGTTTTCGGTGACGGCTGAGATAAAGTGAACCTCTACATCTGGTTTTAACTGCCCAATGGCTTTGGCCGCACCGAGAGTGGCCGCAGCACCACCCATGTCAATTTTCATGGTTTCAATCCCGCTACCAGCGCCTTTGATGTTCAAACCACCGGAGTCGAAGGTTAAACCTTTACCAATAATGGCTAATTTGCGTCTGGGTGCGGTTTCTGGTTTGTAGATGAGGTGAATAAATTTTGGTGGCAAGTCGGAAGCTTGGGCAACTCCTAAAAATGCACCCATGCCTAATTTTTCACATTCTGCTTGTTCCAGAATTTCCAGTTGCAAACCGTGATCTTTAGCTATGGCTTGGGCTGTTTGTGCCATAGTAATCGGTGTCACCGCATTAGCTGGGGCTGCTACTAACTGCCTAGCCAAAATTACCCCAGAAACAATTTGTTCAGCACGGGTAATAGCTGCTTCTTGTCCCGCTAGTCCCAGTAAATCAATAGTTTCGATTTGGGGATTTTTATCTTCTGGTTCTGATTTAAAGCGAGTATCTTGGTAAAGTGCCAGTTGTGTGCCTTCAGCAATAGCTTGGGCTGTACCTGCTGGGTCATTGTTGTAAACGGGTAAACTGATAGCCAGAGTTTTGGTTTTTTGCTTTTTAGCTGTTCGCGCTACTGTAGCCGCAACACGGCGTAAAGTTTCTAATTTCAGCGCCTCTGGTTTCCCTAAACCCACTAAAATCACTTTCCGCACGGGATGACTAGCGCCTACCCGAATGACAACGGTGCTATTAGCTTTACCTGTAAATTCTTCTTCAGCAATGATTTCTTGGAAAATTCCGCCGCTTTTCTCGTTTAAAGTGGCTAAATCGCCTGTTAACTCTACTGCGTCTTCAAATAAGCCAACGGCTAAAGTATCACCACTCCAATCTAATAAAGCTGTATTTGTAGGTTGAATCGTCATTTTTGTAATGTTCTGTTAACCTTCCTTACTTGTACCAGTATTGCTTAAAATTTCAGAATCATGGGTAAGGCTATGGGGTGATGACAGAAATTGCGCTTTGTCTTCTGCTTCCTGGCTGTTCTGCCACTGATCATGATTTATACTAAATTCAAGGTGAAGCTGCATAGAATCAGATTTCCAGAATAATTGACCGCAGATAAACACAGATAAAAACGAATGAATTAAGTAAGTGGGCGTTAAAAATTGTCGTTATGACAAGGGAACAGGGAACAGGGAACAGGGAACGGGGAACGGGGAACGGGGAAGAGGGTTTTGGTGAATTTACTTTTTGTTATATACTTCGGTTTTTTCCCGCCGACTTACTTAATGGATTTTATGCTTCTGTGCAGCCTCAGATAAAATTGGGATAAAAGAGACTGAAACTAACTTCTCCTGTTAAGATAATCCCTATTAGGGATTGAAGCTAACTGATCCTCACTATTGGCAAAATCTCTATTGGAGATTGAAAACATAATGTTGAACATCACAAACGCCAAGTTGAGCTTTTCCAGCAATAATTCTCTTGGTGAAAATGAAGCGATGAGAGAAATTGCTTACAGCATGGATTTATTAATTCGGCTATAACCGTAAAGAAATTGCTGATTTGTACAAGGTCATTGATTTAATGATGGCTTTATCTGAAGAACTACAATCAAGTTTTGAACAAAGATTAGCCAATTATCAGGAGGGACGAAAAATGCCTTTATTGAGTAATATTGAAAGACGAGCAGTAGAAAGAACTCAGAAACAAACTCGGAAACAAGATATTATCAAACTTCTACAAGTACGGTTTGGTAACATTCCAGAAAATCTGGAGTATAGCATTAATCAAATTGATGATACATCTTTGTTAGAACAACTTTTTGTATCGGCAATTAGTGTTAATTCTTTGGAAGATTTTTCACAGCTATAGGGACTTACGCAAGATTGAACTCAAAACCTGATTCTTGCGTAGGGGTAATTCATGAATTACCCCTACTTCCGTTCTGTTTTGCGTAAGTCCTGAGCTAGTTAACTCTAATTCAGGAGAATTAGAATAATTTAGAATAAAAGTTTTTGGTTGGTTTGGGGAAAGGTTAAAAGTTATATTTTCCCCTTTCTCCTTTAACCTAGAAGTATTGAGCCGACTTCTATCTTAAATTAGACCAACATGACTGTATTCTAAAGTTTCTACAAATTGATTATCTTTCAAAATCTTATACAAATTCACATCTTCCTCTAACAAACAAGCATGACCACTATCAGGTAAAATTAATGTCTTGGGATTAGGTAAAATATTATCCAATCGTTCAATCTCAGTAACAGAAGGTAACAAACGATCGCTGCCCCCAGCAATCAGTAATACTTGTTGTTTCAGTTGTTGCAATCTTTCCTCTTCAACTTGAAACTCACGCAACAACGACAAACGCCAGTTAACGGTTTCTGCGGGTAAAGAACGCATTGTTCTTAGGAGTTCATGGCGATCGCTACTCGACATCCGTGATAACGATGCCAACAGGGGTAACAATCCCAATGCACCAACATCATAAAACCATGATGGCACTAAATCAGTTAGTTGCGATAATGAGGTTAACCAAGGACGCAATTTAAAAGCTGAAGCGGGATTAATTAAAATAATGCGTTTAAATAACTGTGGTGATTGGGTAGCAACTTTCATGGCTAAACAACCGCCAAAAGACTCCCCACACAGGTAAACAGGACGGTGACAACTTCTTTCCAATTCTGCGTGAATCAAGTCTAAAACGTTCTTCGTTAGCACCTCCCAGGTAGTAAGGTCTTGTCTGGGGATCGCCAAACAACGGACATCAAAGCCAATTTCTAAGCCAGCAGTTTGCGATCGCAACAGTTGACCAGTTCCATCCATTCCTGGCAAATAGACAAACAGCGGATATTCTGGTTGTAACCGTTTGGGAGTCAGGAAACAAGGTTTAAGTTCAACGTCTGCCATTTTGCCAATGTATCTTCATCTATTAGATCTTGTTTAACTGTACCGTTTTACTTGCAATCATGGGGAAGATAGGTGACAGGTGATAGTTGACAGGTGACAGTAAAGAGGAAAGGGGGTAGAGAGATGGGGAGATGGGGAGATGAATTAATGGCTTATGACTAATGACTAAAATCAGCTTTTCGAGATAAAAATTAGCCGAGTCTGAAACTATGATTACAGATTTTAGTGAAGTTTGAATGAATTATATATAAATAAGTGAAATCGCTTAACCTATCCTTCACAGACTCACCCAAGGTAGGGAATTAGTAATATTTCTTATGGCTCTAGCTGGAGTGACGACGTAGGAGTCATACGCCACACTCCGCGAACGTAATTCGTAAAAGTGATTCCTAGTCCATAGTTAATTAGATATTTTTGTAAAAATATCGCATTTTTTCTTGATGTAATTTTTACATTTCTTTACTATAAACTTTACCATCTATAGTTAACGCCAAGCTGCGCTATCAGGTAGAAATGTATAAAAATGTATAAATCAGAGATTTAGCTTTATTTTATGAGTTTTGGTTGGTGGATTTGAGCATCACAATTGATGAATAAACCGCTTTGAACATGATTATTAACAAGTTGTTTCCGGACTTTGGGGATAAATTAGCAGGATTTCTAGATATGACAAAACAATTCTTGAGGTGAGAAATTTGCTAATATTAAGTTGTTGTTTGAAAAAACTAGTTGCAATGCTATATAATTACCTGGTTTTCCAGGATTAACTAAGCAAGAAATCGGTTTAATAATTTGTTTTTTAATTTGTATGAATCTAGTGAATAAAACTTCAAAAACCTTTGCTCTGACTACACCTCTATACTATGTAAACGATGTTCCCCATATTGGCAGTGCTTACACCACAATGGCTGCGGATGTAGTAGCCAGGTTTCAACGCTTATTAGGAAATCAGGTACTGCTGATTACGGGTACAGACGAACATGGACAAAAAATTCAGCGTTCAGCAGCAAGTTTAGGAAAACCACCACAGGAGTTTTGTGATCAAATTGTACCCAGTTTTATTAACTTGTGGCAGGTTCTGAATATTCAATATGATCGCTTTAGTCGCACTACTGCTTTAAACCATCACGCAATTGTTAAAGAATTCTTCCAACGAGTTTGGGAAAATGGCGACATTTACCAAGGACAACAAAAAGGCTGGTATTGTGTATCCTGCGAAGAATTTAAAGAAGAACGGGAACTGTTAGACGGCAAACGATGCCCCATACATACTACCAAGGAAGTAGAGTGGCGAGACGAGCAGAATTACTTTTTCCGTTTATCGAAGTATCAAAGCCAGCTAGAGGAATTTTACCAGTGTAGGGCAGATTTTATCCAGCCTGCAAGTCGGCGCAATGAAGTCCTCAACTTTGTTAGTCAAGGTTTACAAGACTTTTCGATTTCACGGGTAAATCTCGATTGGGGTTTTCCAGTACCTGTAGATCCCAAACATACCCTTTATGTCTGGTTTGATGCCCTGTTGGGTTATGTGACAGCATTATTAGAACCAGATGCAGAAGCGACTTTAGCCAATGCTTTGGAAAAATGGTGGCCAATTAATCTGCACCTCATAGGTAAAGATATATTGCGTTTCCATGCTGTTTACTGGCCTGCAATGCTGATGTCAGCTGGTTTACCTTTACCAGAGCGAGTTTTTGGGCATGGATTTTTGACTAAAGATGGTCAAAAAATGGGGAAAACTCTGGGTAATACCCTTGATCCTATTTCATTAGTCGAACGTTATGGTAGTGATGCCGTTCGTTATTACTTCCTTAAGGAAATCGAATTTGGCAAGGATGGAGATTTTAATGAAATTAGGTTCATTAATGTTTTGAATGCAGATTTGGCAAATGATTTAGGTAATTTGTTGAATCGCACTTTGAACATGGTGAAGAAATACTGCGCTGGTAAAGTTCCATCAATCGATCCAGAAGTTATTCCCGCCGAGAATGCTTTAAAAGCGATTGGTTTGGGGTTAGGGGAGAAAGTGAAACAAGCATACACAGCTTTAGCTTTCAATGAAGCTTGCCTAACTGTGCTGTCTCTTGTGCAAGCCAGCAACAAGTTTATAGATGAACAAGCTCCTTGGTCATTATATAAACAGGGAAAACAGGAAGAAGTGGAAGCGGTGCTGTACACGGTTCTCGAATCTGTGAGACTAGCAGCTTATCTCCTATCTCCCATTATTCCCAACATTAGCAGCGATATTTATCAGCAACTAGGCTGGGGAATCAATTTTAACGATCAGAAAGAAAGTTCAATTGTTGCGCCTTTTACTGCCCATGCAACGTGGGGCGTACTATCAGATAAACAACAGTTGGGTACACCCCAACCAATTTTTAAACGGATAGAACTACCAAAAAACGATTAACACTTTCCATTTTTGATTGATTTTAAAGACTGAAACGGGGCTTAAGTTTTTAGCCCCGGCAAATTATCATAAGCCCATCTAACAAGAACGTAAAAGTTAATGATTTCTATCGGAAATAACATGGATAACAACCGAGGTATGACAATGATGTTGAATAATTTGGAAAATGACTCTATTTTTACGCCGGAACAGGTTTTAGAAAATCGGGGTCGTGTGGCTATATTTATTGATGGCTCCAATTTATTTTATGCAGCTTTACAATTAGGAATCGAAATTGATTACACTAAGCTTTTATGCCGGTTGACTGGGGGATCAAGGTTATTGCGGGCTTTTTTCTACACTGGTGTAGACCGGACAAATGAGAAACAGCAGGGGTTTTTGTTGTGGATGCGTCGCAATGGTTATCGAGTCATCGCTAAGGATTTGGTACAACTGCCAGATGGCTCAAAAAAAGCTAACCTAGATGTGGAAATAGCTGTTGATATGATGGCGCTGGTCGATTCCTATGATACCGCAGTTTTAGTTAGTGGTGATGGCGATTTGGCTTACGCTGTAAATTCGGTCAGCTATCGTGGTGTCAGGGTTGAGGTGGTGAGTTTAAGGTCTATGACCAGTGATAGCTTAATTAATGTAAGCGATCGCTATATTGATTTAGAAGCCATCAAAGAAGATATTCAAAAAACACCCCGTCAAAGTTATCCCTATCGCCCATTATCTAGTATGGGGTTCTTGGACGACCATAGAGATAGTGAAGGACATTTAGAAATTCCAGAATAATGCAAAATCAACAAGGCGGGAATCATGGGAGAGAACATTCACAACTTCAGAGGGGAAGTAAATCCAACTCCCCCCGCTTCTATTCATCTGATAATTTTCAATTGCCCATAAATTTGTATTCTCTGCCTTTAACTTTATTGTTGTTGATTGGGTTATTTTCCTGCGGTAATCCATCTTCTACCAAACCAGAACAGGACGGTTCAGCTACGCAAAATACCGATAGTAAGTTGACTTTTTTCGGTGTTGCTTTAGAACAATTTGATGAAGAAGGAAGACCAATTTGGAAAGTTAAAGCTAAAGAAGCCAAGTATACCAAAGAAACAGAAATTGGTGAAGCTCAAAATCCAGATGGTGAACTTTACCAAGATGGCAAAATAGTTTACACCATTAAAGCAGAAACAGCTGACATTAAGCAAGATGGTAAGCAACTATTTCTCAAGGGAAAGATTGTGGCTACAGATCCTCGTAATGGTACTGTCTTGCAAGGTAATGAGTTAGAATGGAGACCTCAAGAAGATTTATTGATTGTTCGCAATCAATTCAATGCTAATCATCAACAATTAAAAGCCACGGCCCAGGAAGCAAGGGTAAAAACGCGTGAACAACGGGTAGAATTTTCCGGAAAAGTAGTTGCTACATCTGCTGATCCCCAACTGCAAATGCGAACTGAACATTTAATTTGGCAAATTAAAGAAGAAAAATTAATTGGCGATCGCCCCATCGAAATTGACCGTTATCAAGTTAATAAAATAACTGGACGTGGTAGAGGAAATGCCGCAGAAGTTAACTTAAAAACAAAAATTGCTACTCTTGAACCCAAAGCCCAGCTAGACTTACTAGAACCACCTATGCAGATAACTAGTAACTCGATGACCTGGAACATTAATCAAGAAATTGTCAAAGCAAATGCCCCTGTGCGTGTTTTTCACCAAGCTGAAAATGTGACAGTAACTGGCAATAAAGCAGAAATGAAAATACCACAAAAAACCGTTTATTTAACTGGTAATGTGAATGCAGTTGGTCAACGTCGTCAGTCTTTAAAATCAAATCAACTCACTTGGTATTTAGAGAAAAAATTACTAGAAGCTCAAGGAAATGTAGTTTATCGTCAAGTTGAACCACCATTGAATTTTCAGGGTACAACAGCAGTTGGCAATCTGGAGACAGAAAATATTGTTGTTAAAGGTGGTGGTTCGGGTAATAGAGTCGTAACGGAAATTATTCCCCAAGATATTGGTCAGTAGGGTTGGGGAGATGTGGAAATATGTCATTACCAGCACCACCCGCGAGGCTGTTGTTACCTGTAGTACCTGTGATGACGTTATTATCTGCATTCCCTGTACCGTTAATCTGAATAAAAAAAATTAACTTCTCAGATGAACCAAAAATAAAATTCTTCGTCAAGGGAAATATCAATATATTTTAGAGGTAAAGTTATGTCTTCACAACCGCTTCAGTATTTATTTTTGAGTAGTCTGAGCTTATCCTTGTTTATTGGTAATTCCCTAGCCTTTGCCCAAACCGATAGTGTTGTTGTTCCCACAGTACCATCAGGCTCAACAACAACAGTACCATCAGGTTCATCCACCAATATACCCACTTCCACCCCCGTTGACACCAGCACCAGATTTAGCTGTCAATATTACAACGGTAGATACACTGTTATGTATCAACCCCAAAGTCAAGCAGGTCAATTTTTTGCTTGGGCAGCACCTCAATCTTTGGGTGGTGGTTGGACTCCTCAAAATCGTTGTGAGGCGATCGCTAATCGGTTAGAATTATACCGCCCAGACGGCTTACAAGAACTGCAAATAGCTAGAGAAAATAACGAAAATATTATCTGTGTCACCACTGAAGCTAACCCCGGTTGTCGCATTGTCCTCACAGTACCACGGGATAAAGACCCCTACGCCATCCGCAGTAGTATCTTCAGCAACTTAGCTACCGCAGACAACGGACAGCAAACCACAGCTGTTAATACCTATGCTAATCGTGGTAGAGGGGGAGTAAACGAATTATACAATTTAGGTCGCACGCTTTTGGGTGGTAATAGTCAGGCTAGTTCCTCCAGAAATGGTATTAATTTAAAACCTTTCTTAGCACCTGAAGATGGTGGTACAGCTACTAAGCTGCGAAATGGGGTATCAATTGGTCGTCAGTCCCAACCACAAAAGGGTAGTATATTGAATCCCCGGTTATTTAGATGATCAAATCGCTCAATAAATAGATCCCCGACTTAAGAGGATGTTTTAAAAGTTTTGAATGTATAAATGAACCCCTCTCCAAACCTCTCCCCGACGCGGGGAGAGGCTTTGAAACCCCCATTCCCTCGTAGGGAAGGGGGGAAGGGGGGTTAGGTTGCTGAAGATTATTGGTTTCATCTAATACTTTTCAAACAACCTCTAAGTAGGTAGGCGTTGAAAATTGTCGTTATGGCAAGGCAAAAGGCACTCATGCAAGAGGGAAGAGGGAAGAGACTTTCAGAGATTTTACATTTTTGTACTTGCTTCGGTTTTTTCGAGCCTACCTACTTACTTAATATTAATAAATTCAGTTTTGACTTTTTTGTAAATTTTGCAAGGAGGCTTTAGGCTGTAGTGAGTTTTTAAACTTAAAAATATAAATTTTCCGTAAAAATACATTTATCCTTATCAAGGATTAAAAATTTGCAGATAGCTTGCAGTGATGGGAAATACCTTGAGAAGGTACAGGATTTGTCAAGATGTTAATAGATGTATAAAATCGCAATTGAATAAGAGGAAAAGTGTGTGATGTTCCTTTACCCTTTGCGTTTTAACATTTTTCAATAAAGGGTGTAATTATTGATTGATGGTACTTGCAGCCTAAATTACCCAGCTTTTTTTTACATAACTGCCAGTTTGAGGTTGCAATTTCCAAAAATTGTGATAATTTGGTACGATATCTCCAAATACGTATGCCTCTGTTACTAAAGTTAACAAGAGCATATTTGCCTTCTCAAGATGAGGTTCAGTAATTATCTACACGCACAAAGCTAAACACAAGGGACTAAGTTGTAAAAAATCATATAATCTTAACCCTTAGTTAAATTTACTGTAAGCAGTTTCTAGTATTTTTTTAACAACAATTTATAACGGTGGTAAATCTACTGACAAGTGATATGAATCTGGTTCTGCAATTTGGCGATGCCTCCGGCGAGCGAAGCGATCGCATACTGACTGCCCCAGAAGTTCTGCAATTACTGGCAAAATACCAACTAGTTCCACCATTACTTAAAGAGGTGGTGATTGATCAAGCGATCGCACAGATTGAGTGTACGCCACAAGAGGAGCAACTTGCCTGTGAACAGTTAGCCCAACAATATCAAGGGCGACAAGAACAGGGAATAAGTTCCGAACAGTTGAATAATATAGCCATTCGCCAACTAAAAGTAGAGAAGTTCAAAGAAGCTACTTGGGGACAAGATTTAGACTCTTACTTTTACCAACGCAAACCCCAGTTGGATCGAGTTATATATTCTCTGATTACCACTTCTGATATTGGAATTGCTCAAGAAATCTACTTCCGCATCCAAGAAAGTGAACAGTCTTTTGCTCAACTGGCGCGGGAATACGCCCAAGGTCCTGAAGCCCAGACAGATGGGTTAGTTGGTCCTGTGGAATTACAATCTCTCCATCCAATGTTGACGAGAGTTTTGTCTGTGAGCCAACCACAGCAACTTTCACCACCGACTCAAATAGGAGAATGGATAGTGATTGTTCGACTAGAAAAGCTACTACCTGCTCAGTTGGATCGGCAAATGCGTCAGCGATTGCTAAACGAACGTTTTCAGAGTTGGCTACAAACCCAAATAGCACCACAAAACTGGCAAATTAAACAATCAGAAGATTGAATGAGTTGGGATATGAACCAGAGCAAAACTGAACTGCTGGCGAGTGCCAAAATAGTCTCTGTACATTCCCAAGCCAATTATTCGCCCAAACAGTAGATTAATTAATTTTCATAAACATGACTTATAGTAATAACGCCTTTGCAGGATTTCTCTCCACCGTTGCCGGATTTGAAGAATTATCAGCAGCGGAAAGAAACAATCTCCTATCACAACAGCAAGCTTTACGCTACCGTATAGGTCAAAAAATAATTAGTAAAGAAAAACTACCAGACCGCATAGCAATTCTTTACGAAGGCAAAGTAAGGTTATTAGGATATGACCCACAGACTCAATTACCAGTTACCTTAAAAATACTAGAACCGGGAGCAATAATTGGCGAAATTAGTTTGTTGCGGCAGATTGCTTGCGAAACAGCGATCGCATCCACCGAAGTCATTTGTTTAACCTTCAGTACAGCAGATTATTTACGTCTGATTTTCCAAAATCCAGCCTTTGCTAATGAGCGCCAAAACTGTAGTCATATCATAGAAGTATTTGATGTTCTTAGCCCACTGTTAGCTCAACAAGCTAATGCTAGTTTAAAGATCAAAGAAATCAGTCAACAAGTTTTATCAGGGGCGAAAATCCATTACCTACCACCAGGAAAATCCTCTTTAACACAACTGGAAAGTGATAGAATCTGGCTTGTCAGTGGTGGTGGTACAGTAGCTAATTTTCCCCCTGGTTCTCATTTAGAATCTACTAGTAATAGAGACGTTTTAGAAGTAACAGGGAGCAGTCCTGCACGTTTGTTAGGTATCAATCCCGCAGATATCTCATTTCTGAATCAAGAGCAACTAGAAGAAGCACTAATAGATCATCAACAACAAATCACAGATGAATTAGAGATTCCTTACGCCACAATTGAGGAAGTTCTCCCCTCACCACCCCAAAGACCACAAGCGCAACAAAACAACCAGAAATACCCATTTTTTCGCGGACAGGGCGAAAACAATTCGACCCTGGCTTGTTTCCAAATGTTAGCCAAGCATTTAGAAATACCCTTGCGAAAGGAAGTAGTACGTCGAATTTTAAATGAAAATATTAAACGTCAAGGCAATATATCCTTTCAGCTTTGTGCTTATTTAGGAGAATTAATAGGTCTCAAATCCCAATTAGTAGATGTTCCCGCTACCGCAATTACACGCATCCCCACACCAGCACTAATTCAGTATCGAGATAGCTATGCTGTCATATATGCAGTAGAGGCAAATACAGTAGTTTTAGCTGTGCCATCAAAAGGGATTATCAATTGCAAGCCCGGCAAACTACTGGAAGAAATAGAAACTGATCAAACCAACTTGCAACCGCAACTGAGGGTATTACTTTTCAGTGCGACTCAAGAAACACCTCAACAACGCTTTGGTTTAAGCTGGTTTCTACCATATCTATCACGTTACCGTCGAGTCTTAATAGAAGTATTTATCGCTTCCTTTTTCGTCCAACTGGCAGCTTTAGCTAACCCCCTAGTCATTCAGTTAATCATTGATAAAGTCATCGTTCAAAATAGTATTAGTACCCTGAATGTTTTAGGGGTTTTACTATTAGCAGTTAGTGTATTTGAAGCAATACTAACTACACTGCGGACTTACTTATTTGTAGATACTACCAACCGCATTGATATGAGTTTGGGGTCACAAATTATTGACCACTTACTCAGATTACCATTGCGCTATTTTGAACGTAGACCAGTAGGTGAACTAGCGACTCGCGTCAATGAATTAGAAAATATTCGCCAGTTTCTCACAGGTACAGCCCTAACAGTGGGATTAGATGCAGTATTCTCGGTGGTTTATATCATCGTCATGCTGTTTTATAGTTGGCAACTGACTTTAGTGGGGTTAGGAACAATTCCTTTATTTGTGGTGATTACATTAATTGCCGCCCCGACAGTGAGCCGACAGTTACGAGCCAAAGCTGAACGCAACGCCGCCACTCAATCTTACTTAGTTGAGGTAATGTCAGGCATTCAAACAGTAAAAGCGCAAAATATTGAATTGCGATCGCGTTTTTCCTGGCAAGAACGATACGCTAAGTTTGTGTCCGCAGGGTTTAAAACAGTCATTACTTCCACTTTAGCTAATTCCACCAGTCAGTTTCTCAACAAACTCAGCAGCTTACTAGTTTTGTGGGTAGGAGCTTATTTAGTATTAAAAGGAGACTTAACTTTAGGGGAATTAATCGCTTTTAGAATTATCTCCAGTTACGTTACTAGTCCCATATTACGTTTAGCGCAAATCTGGCAGAACTTCCAAGAAACTGGTTTATCTTTAGAACGATTAAGCGATATTGTTGATACACCCCAAGAAGCAGAAGCAGACAGAGATAATATTCCCTTACCTGCCATATCTGGGGCAGTCAAATATGAAAATGTTTCCTTCCGATTTGCCCCTAGTGGACCACTGCAACTGAACAATGTCAGCCTCGATTTTCCCGCTGGTAGATTTGTTGGGATTGTGGGACAAAGTGGTTCAGGCAAAAGCACAATGATGAAATTGCTGCTGAGACTTTATAACGTTGAGTCGGGCAGAATTTTGATTGATGGTTATGATGTCAGTAAAGTAGAACTTTATTCGGTGCGTAGACAAATTGGTGTCGTTCCTCAAGATCCACTGTTGTTTGATGGCACAGTTCAAGAAAACATTGCGCTGACCAATCCTGATGCGACAACAGAGGAAATTATCGAAGCTGCAAAAATTGCTGTTGCCCATGAATTTATCATGAACCTGCCCAATGGTTATAACTCAAGAGTTGGCGAAAGAGGTTCAGCCCTTTCTGGAGGACAAAGACAGAGAATTGCGATCGCCCGTTCGATTTTACAAAAACCTAAATTATTAGTCTTGGATGAAGCCACCAGCGCCTTAGATTATCCTACCGAAAGACAAATATGTCTGAATTTAGCCAGAGCATTTCAAGGTACTACCGTTTTCTTTATTACTCACCGTCTCAATACTGTTAGTAATGCAGATACAATTATTGTTATGGATGGTGGTAGGGTGATAGAACAAGGTAGCCATCAAGAATTAATGACTGCTAAAGGTCATTATTTCTACCTTTATCAACAGCAAGAAGTCAATTTGTAAATACTTAGTTGACAGTGGAAGAAGGCAAAGGTTGATTAATTTTCCCCTGCCTCCTGTACCCTGTCACCTACAGTATTAATCTTAATAATCTGAAAATCAATCCTGTTAATCCTTTAATCTTCACATCCTCAGCTAAAATCCAAAATCTAAAATTGTTATGACTCAACTTAATGGTAATCAAATTAACGGCAACGGCAACGGAAATAAACCAAATTTAGGGTTGCTTACACCTCCCAAAAAAGCTAAAACAGAATCTTTAAATAATGCCTATCAAGATAACTTTGAACAATCTATAGTCTTACGGCAATCACCTGTATGGTCACGAACCATCATGATCACCCTGATGGTTGTAGCCTGTTTTGGAGTAGGTTGGGCTTATTTTGCCAAAATTGAACAAGTAGTTCCCGCTACAGGTCAATTAAAGCCAGAGGGAACAGTTAAAGAAGTACAAGCTCCAATTAGTGGAGTTGTCAAATCTGTTTATGTAAAAGACGGACAAGAAGTAAAAGAGGGAGACCTGCTCGTAACATTTGAATCCGTTGCTACCCTAGCTGAGTTAAGTTCCTTAAATAAAATTCGCGTTGCTTTAACCAAAGAAAACGATATTTATCGTCGCTTGATGGGAGCAAGCGCAGGTATCACATCAGAGTTGGATTTTTTACGTGGTAAGTTACCCGCAGAAACAGCTTTTCTCCTCAAAAGTCGAGCATCTTTAGTAGCAGAAAATGAACTACTGCGTTCTCAACTAAAAAACACCACACCAGATGCTGGTAACGGAATTGACGAACAACAACTTCTCATAGCTGCTAAAACAGAATTAGATTCCCGGTCTGCCGCAGCTAGATTGGAAGTAGAAAAAATCCGAAAGCAACTATCGCAAACACTAGTAAAAAGAAAAGATACTCAAGCTAGTTTGGTAATTCAAGCAGGGATTTTAGATAAACTCAAAATCTTAGCAGTAGAAGGGGGAATTTCCCAGCTGCAATATCTGAATCAGCAACAGCAAGTACAAACTCTCAAGGCGGAAATAGAGCAATTAATGGAGGAAGAAAAACGCCTCCAGTTTGATATTCAAAGAGGACAGCAGCAAGTAACAAATACAGTAGCAGTTACTGATAAAAATGTGCTGGATCAGATAGCTAACAATAAAAAGCGAATTGCAGAAATTGATAGCCAATTTATGAGGATTATTCTCGATAATGAGCAGAGATTGGCAGACATTAATAGTAAGATTTCCCAGACACAATTAAATGTCAGATATCAAGAACTTCGCGCTCCTGTAGCGGGGATAATATTTGATATGCAAGCTAAAAATCCTGGTTTTGTAGCCAACGCCACGCAAAAATTATTGCAAATTGTCCCCAATGATAAATATGTTGCTGAAGTATTTATCACCAATAAAGATATTGGGTTTGTCAAGGAAGGTATGAAAGTGGATGTGAGAATCGATTCCTTTCCTTTTAGTCAGTTTGGAGATATTAAAGGTCAGGTAATTGATATTGGTTCAGATGCTTTACCTCCTGATCAGATTCATCAATTTTACAGATTTCCGGCTAGAGTTAGTTTGGATAAACAAAGCATAGTAGCTCAAGGTAGAAACATTCCTTTACAGTCGGGGATGTCCATTACTGCTAATATTAAAGTCCGTGAGGAACGAAGTGTATTGAGTTTGTTTACGGAGATGTTTACCAAGCAAGTGGATAGTTTGAAAGAGGTGAGGTAATTTAAAATTTGTCAATTTAATACGTTAGGTTGTAGGGATAATTCATGAATTATCCCTACAATTTTTTGGAGTAATTTTCATCTATTTCAATCCGTTTCAATCCAAGTTTCAATCCAAAACTACTCAAAAGAGTAATTTTCACAATTTGCAAATATGCGAAGTTTTTTCATAATTTCTTTGTTTCAATCCAAAACTACTCAAAAGAGTAATTTTCACGATTGCGGATACTAAATAAATAAACGCTGAATTGTTTCAATCCAAAACTACTCAAAAGAGTAATTTTCACGTTCCTCGCAATCTTTTTTTTCAGCTTGGCTGATTATTGTGAAGTTTCAATCCAAAACTACTCAAAAGAGTAATTTTCACATTCTAGCCATGGGTTTAACCTTCTGGGAATATGAGTTTCAATCCAAAACTACTCAAAAGAGTAATTTTCACCAGATGATGATGACTGGGAGACTGAAGAAACGTTTCAATCCAAAACTACTCAAAAGAGTAATTTTCACGGTGGTGGTGGTGGTGGATTACCTAAGCAGCCTCCACGTTTCAATCCAAAACTACTCAAAAGAGTAATTTTCACTAAAATTAGTTCTCTTTCTGGCATTGATTTATATCGTTTCAATCCAAAACTACTCAAAAGAGTAATTTTCACCCTTTTCCTTTTAGAAATTATCGATTTTTAATTAGTTTCAATCCAAAACTACTCAAAAGAGTAATTTTCACTACAAATTTTCACCCGGCGGTTTTTATATTTTTGTTTCAATCCAAAACTACTCAAAAGAGTAATTTTCACGATTGGCAGTAAAAATCAAGAGGGGCATAATGCTGGTTTCAATCCAAAACTACTCAAAAGAGTAATTTTCACAGTACCAGTAAAAAAGTAAAAATCAGAATATCTGTGGTTTCAATCCAAAACTACTCAAAAGAGTAATTTTCACCTCCTTGGTCGCTCAACTCGGTGGTTGCTTGCAGTTTCAATCCAAAACTACTCAAAAGAGTAATTTTCACAATAAAAAGTTGGCATTGCTCACGGATATTTTTGTCGTTTCAATCCAAAACTACTCAAAAGAGTAATTTTCACAGTCTTTCCCATACCAGTATGAAAGGCATCGAGGTTTCAATCCAAAACTACTCAAAAGAGTAATTTTCACCACTGGCACAGGTACAGGTACTGGCACTGGTGGCGGGTTTCAATCCAAAACTACTCAAAAGAGTAATTTTCACCATAAAATAAAAAGTTGGCATTGCTCACGGATATTTTTATCGTTTCAATCCAAAACTACTCAAAAGAGTAATTTTCACTCAGTCTTTCCCATACCAGTTTGAAAAGTATCGAGGTTTCAATCCAAAACTACTCAAAAGAGTAATTTTCACTTGTATTACTATAGTAAATGTAGGCAGCAAAAGGTTTCAATCCAAAACTACTCAAAAGAGTAATTTTCACTTATTTGATACAGAAGCAGAAGTGCCGACAGGGTTTCAATCCAAAACTACTCAAAAGAGTAATTTTCACTGCCGACCTCGCAAACCCTTGGAAATAGGACATTTCCACAACGATTTGCGCGACCCCTGCCATAATACCCCATTCCAGAAAACAGCACAAGAGCGAAAAACGCCGAAACCCTTACAGTGTAAGGTGCGCGGGTGGTTGATAACACCCAACGAATAAAAACTAGACAATGCAAGAGTTTCCAGCTTAGTCATAATCACTCCGACTTAACACCCACCCATCCGCGCATTTTCAAGCCAACTTCGTCAAAGTCACACCATCAGGTAACACCTCATCCAAGTCAACCTGATAATCAGCAAAACTGCGGGGTACATCAACAGTAGACTTAATTTGCAGTTTATCAAATAACTGATGAACAGGAGCATTACCATATTTACTGGCATGAGTAAAAACATACAAACCACGACAAGCCATAAAACCCCGTGCCGAAGAACGATCAAACTCCCAAGCCTTAATCAAAGCTTGCCAAAATAAATCTAAATCCCGTTCATTCACACAACCATATTTTTCCGCCAAATGGGGATTATAAAACACATGAGATTTATATAAACCATAGGGTAAAACCTCCTTTCTCCCCATAGTTTTATTATCCTTTTTAATACCATCTTTTTTTTCTTTTTCCTCAGTTGCAGCACAACGAGTAATACTCACAGATTGGGGAAAAACCGGATCAATACTACGAGAAAAACTAATTTGCATAGGACCCCAAACCTGACCAGCTTTTAAACCAGTAGAAAGCACCGCCCCAAACATTCTTAAATCATAAAAATTCTGCTGCATCCACTTAGCAACCTGTAATTGTTGTTCTGGTGTTCCTTCTTTTTGTGGTAAACCTACAGCAGTATAAGCGCGACTGATTTTTTCATTTAACACACTTCCTTCTTCAACAAATATTTTATATCTTTCCGGTGTTGGTTCATCCTTGCCAAGCATCTCTACATAATTTCTTACCTTGCGTTTTAAACAAGCATCTGTCACCAAACCTTGATTAGTTTGGGGGTCAATTCTTGGTTGATTTCCCGCATCGGGATCACCATTAGGATTACCGTCCAAACAATCAAATAATAAAATAGCATCGTGTTTTTTAGTAGGGTCTAAATGTACAGTCATGATTTTTTGTTCGTTGTGATTTGTTGATAGTTTGAAGACCTAACCCCTAGCCCCTTCCCTACGAGGGAAGGGGGACAAGAAGGGGATAAGAATTACATAACAAAAGTTAGAAACATAACTTAGTTCTAAAGCCTCTCTCCTCGTAGGAGAGAGGTTTTGAGAGAGGTTTTTAGGATGAATATTCACGTTGCCAAGAATCCTCATTTGCACAATATTCTTCAGATGAATAATCTACCTCTTGACGAAAGTAAAAGTTTTCATCTGTTAATCTTTGATTTTCAGTATGTAAATCATATTCAAGATATGTGAGTCTTGCTTTCATACTTTGATTTTCAGCCTCAAGAGAACTGATTTGATTTTCCAACTTCTCTATTTTTTGCAAAACAAATTTCTCTATTTTATTTATGTACATAATCATCAATTCCTGGGTTGCAAATTTTGGGGTAAAGATCCCCGACTTCTGATATTATTAATAATTTATTGATATAATGAAAAAAGAAGTCGGGGATCTGGTTGAGCCTATTCCTCCGATTTGTCTTTACCTTTAAAATACTCGGCTCTTTTTTGCCACCAACCTTGAAAAAAGAAAGCCTGAGATTTTAAATCCAGCACTTCTGGTAGTCTGTAAATATCAAAGTTTTCAAATTCTTCAGCTAGTAATTTTTTAATGTATTTACTATTATAAATTTCTAAATGATAATGAGTACAACCATGACAAAGCCGAGCAAAAACTTGAGTAGGAGTAGAAGATAAAGCCTTTAAACTACGCATGACATTAGTATTATCTTCACTCATATTTTGAGCATTAACTTGTGCCTGATGCATTAAAAATGCAATTCTTCCCAAAGTGTAAGCATTATCAAATTTAGGATCGCCTGTGGGATATTTCATATTATTTGTGATTAAATAAAGTAATAAACCTTGCACTCTAGGAAAATACAAATGTTGCTTAGATTGAGATTGAAAAGCATGAAAAGATTTTTCACTGCATATCCTATCAATAATTCTGTGGGCATATTCATCCGGTAATTTCTCACCTAAAAAAGCAGCTTTAACTAAAGCAGTTGCTATTCTGTCAGTGTGTTCTTTACTAGGATTTAAAAAAGCACTATTACACAACATCCACATAGGACTAGCTGATAAACCATTAACCTTCTGACATTCGACAAATTGCTGAATAGAATCTTTGATTCTTTTGGTAGTAACTTCACTCCAACCACTAACGGAAATTCTGCCTTTATTACCCTTGAGAATAGCTAAATAAAATTTACTAGATTTCAAATTCTCCAAATTGAATTTTTTGGGACTATGGGGACTAGCAAAGATAGATTCAAAAGCGAGATTTTCCCATATTTCAGGATTAATACCTTCCCCTTCTTCTTCTCCCCAATAAACAAAAACCTGTTCTCCTAATTTATAACGATTGGTGTCACTATTGAGTAAAAAATCTAATGCTTTATGAGATCTGACTGCACTTTCAAAACTAATGGGAGCGTTAATATTTCCATCCCATCCGTGAGACTGATAAGCAGCTTTATCAAAACTACTAATAGCAGCACCAGAAGTAGCAGCACCGGGAACACCTTTGATCATCATAGGCATTTTTCGCCCCATTGTTAAAGTCTGTTCACCTGTTAATAAACAAACACCATCAACGGTATCCTGTTTACTGGCATAGTAATTAGACCACCATTTTTGAATCGCAGGTATTGTAGTGATTTGTGTACCTTCAAATAAAAACACAAATCTATCCCGACACCAATCTGTATTAGCTGCTGGTGGATAAATTTCTGTTAACTCTTTGGTGATTTGTTCTACAGTTGTATTAGTAACAAAATCATAAATTGCTTTAACTGCTTCGTGGTTAGTTTCTTGTAAACATCTTTCTAGCACTTGTAAATAGAGTTGATGACGTTTTGCACCTCTTTCACCAGCACCAAAAACATATTCTCCCCCATCATCAATTAATAATGGTTCATCACCATTACGCCGCAAATCTGGTACTAATATTTTTCTGCCAAATTTCGGTTTACCTTTGGTTGCAGGTGTTTCTAAAACTTGAAAACTACCTAAAGGTAAATTAATTTGCCAATTACAGAGACATTCACTAAAACCTATAGGTGTTAGTTTCTTTTCTTGTTCTAAAGCTATACCTAATTTATCTAACTCTTGCAACATACCCGCCCATCTTGCATGATAAAGTGAGCAAATTCTGTAACTACATTTCCTTTGACAAAACCTTCCGCAGTATGCCAAGAAACAGCACCTTTTTGATCAGGAATAAAGTGCATTTGTTTAGGCATTAAACCTAAATCAATTTCCCCTTTTAATTCTGGTGCTGGTTGATCTTCTTCTGAAGGAAAACCAAAATGTGCTATATATTCTCGACATCCAAAATAAGGTTGTCTAAAACATTGCCCTTTTTCAATTCTCCGCTTTATTTGTGCTACATATTTATTAGATAAATCTGCCTCTGTTTGTAAATCAAAATTAAAATCAATGATATAGGCTACATCACGCAATATCACATGATTTCTTTGGGCGCGATCGCCTACAGCCGTGTAACCCCCTATACCATCATTCTTCATCCAATCTTTAGCATTTCTATAGCTTTGTTTGGACTGCACCATGTTACGCTGTATCGTGAATGTGCTAATTGGCTTTAGTACCGTGATGTGATTAATCTTGTATTTAATCTCTGGTTTCCAGAAAATAGACTCTAATACACCTACAGCCGCAGTAAAGGGCATTACTCGATAACTGTGCGGTTCAGCTTTAAATTCTGGCCTTGTGAATAAACCCAATTCACCCCATAACTTTAACTGCATAGTTTAAATTTGAAACTTTTAATCAATTCACGATTCATTGTAAATACAAATGATTTACTTAGCAAGAATTACTACAGATTGTAAAGAACAACTACTATCAGCACATTTACAGAATGTTGCGGAAATGTCTGCAAAGGTTGTACCGCAGGAATTTCAAGCTGTAGCTAGGTATGCTGGTTTATGGCATGATTTGGGTAAATATCAGCAAAAATGGCAAGAATATTTACAAAACAACGGTAAGCGAGTTAATCACTCTCAACATGGTGCTGTTTTAGCGTTAAAAATCGGTAAAAAAGAACCTCCCGCAATTGCTTATATAATAGCTGGCCATCATTCTGGATTGTCTGAAAGGTTAAAATTAAATGGTAGTGAGTATAAACAAACCGCAGTATGTTTAGAAGAATGTTTAGAAATAGCTAAACAAGAAATAGCAGATTTTATACCAGAAGAATTACCAGATATTAATTTATCTGATAAATTGCGACGAGAATTTGCCATTAGAATGTTATTTTCTGTCTTAGTTGATACTGACAGATTAGACGCGCGCAATTTTGAAAATAAGTGTGAAAGCTCCATTTTACAAGATTTGGAGCTTTCTGCATATAACAAAATGAGTTTCAATCCTCATTTCTATTCTTCACCATCGCCAAATGTAATTAGTGAAGCAAGAAATGTCTTTGCCCAACATTGTATCAATAAAAGTGAATTACCCAAAGGAATTTTTAGACTAACTGGACCCTGTGGAATTGGTAAAACCATTGCTAGTGCGAGATTTGCCTATTTACACAGTCAAAAACATCAAATGTCAGGAATAGTTTATGTAGGACCACTGAAAAGTATCATTGAACAAACTGCTGACGTTTATCGCCAATTATTTGGAGAAAATGCAGTATTAGAACATCATTCAGGATATGAACCAAAATTAGAAGAAAGCAAAGAATATAAATTAAATACAGAAAGATGGGATAAACCGGTAATTGTCACCAGTGGAGTGCAATTTTATGAAAGTTTATTTGCCAATCATCCTACAAAATGCCGAAAATTACAAGGTTTAATCAACAAAGTCATTTTATTAGATGAATCTCAATCTATTCCTGGTGATTTAGTCCGTCCAATATTAAATGTTTTGAATACATTAGTTAAAGATTGGGGATGTACAATAGTTTTGATGAGTGCTACCCAACCAGCATTTGATAAACTGAAAGAGGATGATTTAACCAATGTGGTTGATATTATTCCTGAAGATGAAACCAGAAGATTATTTCATCAACTTAACCGTGTTCAGTATCAATATATTCCAGATAATTGGGAATGGGATAATTTAGTCGATAGCATTAAATCATCTGGTTTAAATCAAGGTTTAATTATTGTGAATACAACCAAATTAGCAAGGGAAGGATATCAACGATTATCTGAAGAATACCCAGATAATTGTTTTCATCTCAGTTCTAGAATGTGTCCTGATCATCGTTCGCAAGTTTTGAACCAGGTGCGAGAATTATTAAAGTCTGAAAAACCTTGTTTTTTAATTAGTACCCAAGTAGTTGAAGCGGGTGTTGATGTGGATTTTCCTGTAGTTTATCGGCAACTTGCCCCTTTAGATTCTATCATTCAAGCAGCAGGAAGATGTAACAGAGAAGGAAAACAAGATAAAGGTAATGTGATAATTTTTAATATGTCATCTTCTAACCCTCCAGGATATCAATCTGGAATAAGTATTACTAAAAAAATCCTAGAGAAATGTGATTTAAACAGTGATATTTTATATCTGATAAAAATGTATTTTAGTGATTTATTGAATCAAAATTATGATGGAGGTGTAGATATTCAAAAATTAAGAGAAAAATATGATTTTCCCGAAGTTGCCAAAGCTGTAAAAGTGATTGATAATGAACATCAAATAGCAGTAGTTGTCAAATGGGGAGACAGTGAAAAATTAATTGCAGAAATGAAAAATCAAGAATATATAACAGAGTCAGATTGGCGAAGATTACAAAAATTTACTGTGAATATTCCCAAAAATGATCAATATACAAATTATACCCAAATTGGTAAAATAGATGTTTGGATGGGAGATTATGGAGAAACAGGTATTTCTGACAAAGTAGGGTGAGCATAACCCACCCCACATTTAAATCTAACCAGCGGCTACCATTTCACTCTCTAAACGAGCTAACCTTTCAGCCAATAATTGCTCTAAAGAAATCAAAGCTTTAGTGAAACCATCAATACCTTCTGCTAATTTATCAGAAGCCATGCGGTCAGCAGCGTGCATCTTATCAAAGGTAGCTTTATCAACAGAGATTTTTTCAATTGACAAACCTGCAACCTTAGCAGGGTCAAGTTTGCGTGGTAATTCACCAACAGTATTTTGCAATTCTGTTAATAAACCAGGAGAAATAGTCAACAAATCACAACCAGCAAGTTCAGTAATTTCGCCAATGTTACGGAAACTAGCACCCATAACTTCAGTTTTATAACCAAACTTCTTGTAGTAGTTATAAATTGTAGTTACAGACAATACACCTGGGTCTTCCGCAGCAGGATAGCTATCCTTTCCGGTGTCTTTCTTATACCAGTCCAGAATACGACCGACGAAAGGAGAAATCAAAGTGATACCAGCTTCAGCACAAGCGATCGCCTGGTGAACACCAAACAACAAAGTTAAGTTACAGTGAATACCCTCTTTTTCCAGAATTTCCGCAGCCTTGATACCTTCCCAAGTAGCGGCAATTTTAATTAAAACCCTTTCCTTAGCAATACCAGCCGCCTTATACTGAGCAATCAAATCCCGTGCTTTAGCTACAGTAGCATCAGTATCATAGGATAAACGAGCATCTACCTCAGTAGAAACACGACCAGGGATAATTTGCAAAATCTTTAAACCAAAAGATACCGCCAAACGGTCAAAAGCTAAAGTTACTACCTGTGCTTGGGTAGCCTTAGAACCTGCATCTTTTTTCGCTGTTAATAAAGTTTGATCAACAATATCCTGATATTCCGGCATTTGTGCCGCAGCTGTAATTAGAGAGGGATTGGTAGTAGCATCTTGGGGTTTAAACTTTTCAATTGCTTGGATGTCCCCAGTATCTGCGACGACGACGGTCATTTCCCGCAACTGTTCCAGTAAATTCTTAGGCATAACATACTCCGTGAATTTTTTTGGTTTAGGATTTACCCAATCCCCAATTATTTAAACTCTTTGATCTTCCACACAATTCCAATTCTGGCAATTTTTCTTAACGATTGCCTAATTTTCCTGACTTGGTTTAGGCTTCAAGCCCCATTTTAGATGTCTCAAGCTGTAATTGGCTGTCCAATAGAATGCACTTTAATTAAACTTGTTGTTCCTGATTGACCAACTGGGACACCAGAAGTAATGACAACCTTGTCACCTTTTTTAGCAAAACCCCTCTCAACCACAGTGTTTACAACATTGGTAAACATCTCCTCTGCATGATGAACCGGTGGAATTAGTAAAGGTTCCACACCCCAAGATAATGCTAACTGACGATAAGCAATAGCCTCAGAGGTGAGAGTAATAATCGGAGTCAGAGGACGATATTTAGAAATCAGTCTCGCTGTATTCCCGGAAGTGGTGTTACAGAGAATCGCCTTAGAACCTGTTTCATAAGCAATCCGACAAACCGCTTGAGCGACAGATTCCGTCACACTCAGACGACCGGCCTCATGATTCCAGGTATGTCTAGCACCTGCTGTGAGAGCCGTTTCTGTTTGTAGAGCAATATTGTGCATAGTTTGAACCGCCGCAATGGGATATTCTCCCACAGCAGTTTCTCCAGACAACATCACCGCATCCGTACCATCTAAGATGGAATTAGCCACGTCCGTAGCTTCTGCACGAGTAGGATCAGGGGCGCTAATCATCGACTCTAGCATTTGGGTAGCAGTAATGACGGGCTTACCAGCATGATTACAGCGACGAGTGATATCTTTTTGAATCAGCGGGACTTCGTGAATTGGCACTTCTACCCCCAAATCGCCCCGCGCAATCATAATTGCATCAGCAACTTTGAGGATACTATCTAGCTGTTCTAGGGCTTCTGCCCGTTCAATTTTGGCAATGAGGCGAATTTTTGCCCCAGCAGATTCAATCATGCGTTGTGCGGGTTCCAGGTCTTGAGGCGATCGCACAAAAGAAACTGCCACCCAGTCTACACCCAATTGAATCCCAAACCGCAAATCCATCAAATCTTTTTCCGTGATTGAACTCACAGGTAAAGGCGTTGCAGGTAAATTCACACCTTTATGAGTAGAAATCAACCCCCCAATATTCACATGAGCGTGAATTTTATCAGCATCACGACTCGTCACTGTCAATTTGACACGACCATCATTAATTAAAATCGGCTCACCAGGTCGCATCATCGCAAATAAGGTTGGTAGCGGTAGGGGTATTTCATCAATACTTTCACCCTTTTCTTGTAAGAGAAAAGTCACCTCACTTCCCGCTTCCAGCATCAAACCTTCCGGTGGTAATTTCCCTAAACGAATTTTCGGACCACACAAATCTTGCAGAATAGCGACTGGTCTTTGTAACTCATCACTAATGCGTCGTAAATGGTGAAAGGTTTGGGCGTGGTCTTCATAAGCCCCATGAGAAAAATTCAACCGTGCTACATTCATTCCCGCTTCTACCAAAGCTTGCAGCTTTTCAGGTGTAGAAGTAGCCGGTCCAACAGTGCAGATAATTTTAGTTCGACGCATAAAAAAAAGTAGGGAGTAACGGTCAAGTAGTGCAACCTCGTTAAGCCCTGGGGACTGGGGATTGGGGACTGGGGACTGGGGATTGGGGACTGGGGATTGGGGACTGGGGATTGGGGATTGGGGATTGGGGATTGGGGATTGGGGACTGGGGATTGGGGACTGGGGATTGGGGATTGGGGATTGGGGATTGGGGAT
>NZ_JACJQU010000022.1 GCF_014696825.1 Anabaena sphaerica FACHB-251
ATCTACTGTAGTAGATATTTCGGTTTGAGGTTGAGTTGGTAATTGAGGTTGAACAGCAATTTCATCTACTGTATTTGTAGATATTTCGGTTTGAGGTTGAGTTGCTAACTGCGGTTGAACAGCAATTTCATCTACTGTAGTAGATATTTGTGGTTGAGGTTGAGTTGGTAATTTTGGTTGAACCGGAATTTCATCTACTGTATTTGTAGATATTTCGGTTTGAGGTTGAGTTGCTAACTGCGGTTGAACAGCAATTTCATCTACTGTAGTAGATATTTGTGGTTGAGGTTGAGTTGGTAATTTTGGTTGAACCGGAATTTCATCTACTGTATTTGTAGATATTTCGGTTTGAGGTTGAGTTGCTAACTGCGGTTGAACAGCAATTTCATCTACTGTATTTGTAGATATTTGTGGTTGAGGTTGAGTTGGTAATTTTGGTTGAACCGGAATTTCATCTACTGTAGTAGATATTTGTGGTTGAGGTTGAGTTGGTAATTTTGGTTGAACAGAAATTTCATCTACTGTATTTGTAGATATTTCGGTTTGAGGTTGAGTTGGTAATTGAGGTTGAACCGGAATTTCATCTACTGTATTTGTAGATATTTCAGTTTGAGGTTGAGATGATAATTGAGGTTGAACCGGAATTTCATCTACTGTATTTGTAGATATTTCAGTTTGAGGTTGAGATGATAATTGAGGTTGAACCGGAATTTCATCTACTGTATTTGTAGATATTTCAGTTTGAGGTTGAGATGATAATTGAGGTTGAACCGGAATTTCATCTACTGTATTTGTAGATATTTCAGTTTGAGGTTGAGTTGGTAATTGAGGTTGAACCGGAATTTCATCTACTGTATTTGTAGATATTTCAGTTTGAGGTTGAGTTGGTAATTGAGGTTGAACCGGAATTTCATCTACTGTATTTGTAGATATTTCAGTTTGAGGTTGAGTTGGTAATTGAGGTTGAACCGGAATTTTATCTACTGTATTTGTAGATATTTCGGTTTGAGGTTGAGTTGGTAATTGAGGTTGAACCGGAATTTTATCTACTGTAGTAAATATTTCTGGTTGAGGTTGAGTTGGTAATTTTGGTTGAACCGGAATTTTATCTACTGTAGTAGATATTTGTGGTTGAGGTTGAGTTGGTAATTTTGGTTGAACCGGAATTTTATCTACTGTAGTAGATATTTCGGTTTGAGGTTGAGTTGGTAATTTTGGTTGAACCGGAATTTTATCTACTGTAGTAGATATTTGTGGTTGAGGTTGAGTTGGTAATTTTGGTTGAACCGGAATTTTATCTACTGTAGTAGATATTTCGGTTTGAGGTTGAGTTGGTAATTTTGGTTGAACCGGAATTTTATCTACTGTAGTAGATATTTGTGGTTGAGGTTGAGTTGGTAATTTTGGTTGAACCGGAATTTTATCTACTGTAGTAGATATTTCGGTTTGAGGTTGAGTTGGTAATTTTGGTTGAACCGGAATTTTATCTACTGTAGTAGATATTTGTGGTTGAGGTTGAGTTGGTAATTTTGGTTGAACCGGAATTTTATCTACTGTAGTAGATATTTGTGGTTGAGGTTGAGTTGGTAATTTTGGTTGAACAGCAATTTCATCTACTGTAGTAGATATTTGTGGTTGAGGTTGAGTTGGTAATTTTGGTTGAACAGCAATTTCATCTACTGTAGTAGATATTTGTGGTTGAGGTTGAGTTGGTAATTTTGGTTGAACAGCAATTTCATCTACTGTAGTAGATATTTGTGGTTGAGGTTGAGTTGGTAATTTTGGTTGAACCGGAATTTTATCTACTGTAGTAGATATTTGTGGTTGAGGTTGAGTTGGTAATTTTGGTTGAACAGCAATTTCATTTACTGTATTTGTAGATATTTCTGGTTGAGGTTGAGTTGGTAATTTTGGTTGAACCGGAATTTCATCTACTGTTGTATTTGTAGATATTTGTGGTTGAGGTTGAGTTGGTAATTTTGGTTGAACCGGAATTTCATCTACTGTTGTATTTGTAGATATTTGTGGTTGAGGTTGAGATGATAATTGAGGTTGAACAGCAATTTCATCTACTGTCTTTGTAGATATTTCGGTTTGAGATTGAGTTGGTAATTTTGGTTGAACCGGAATTTTATCTACTGTATTTGTAGATATTTCGGTTTGAGGTTGAGATGATAATTGAGGTTGAACCGGAATTTCATCTATTGAATTTATAGATATTTGTGGTTGAGGTTGAGTTGCTAACTGCGGTTGAACCGGAATTTCATCTACTGTATTTGTAGATATTTGTGGTTGAGGTTGAGTTGCTAACTGCGGTTGAACCGGAATTTCATCTACTGTAGTAGATATTTCGGTTTGAGGTTGAGTTGGTAATTTTGGTTGAACCGGAATTTTATCTACTGTAGTAGATATTTCGGTTTGAGGTTGAGTTGGGAATTTTGGTTGAACCGGAATTTTATCTACTGTAGTAGATATTTCGGTTTGAGGTTGAGTTGCTAACTGCGGTTGAACAGCAATTTCATTTACATCTATACTTGCTGAAGTGGAAGTTGGAAAGGTCGGCGAATTTGTAACTTGATTTTTAGAAAAATCTGCGCTTGGTGGATCAGAAAATCTTACCCGTTCTAATTCTGTTGTTTCGTTAACATTGAAAGGTTCTGTTTGAGTTTGAAGCAATGGTGACAAAAATTCGTTTCTCCGCAAGTTCTGTCCCAACGGAGGCTGTGGTTTGAGTAATTTAAATTTCTGTCCAAGTGTCCGAGGAGCTAGTAAATAGTTTTGAATTCCAAGGGGGTTGAGAGTCATAATTGTTCCCCCATTAAAAGGGAAATGATAATAAGTTTTAACCCTGTTTAGAAGTAGGAAAAGTTAGCTATTTCTTAATAGCAATATTAGGTAATAAAATATCCAGATGTATGGCGTTTAGAGAGATTCAAAGCACCTCCTCCTCCTCCTCCTTTTGTAATTTTCAATCCTTCGTATGCTAGAGTTAATTCTTCAATAGCTACTGTAGTAGAAGAAGCTTGTAATGCTGGTGCTTTCCAACCAATGGGAACAGCCGCAACTAGTGTCCAACACTGCATAGTTTCTCCAGCTTGGTTGAATAGTAAAATATTCACGTTACGGCGTTGAATTTTAACATTACTTATCCACTCCCAAAAACTTAAATCATCAGTAATACCTCTTTTAAGTGTCACATCAGAAAATTGAGGTTGACTTAAAATAACTCTTTGTTGTTCATTGACACCACCTTCATAAAAAACTTCTTTCTTAATTGTTACGCCTATACCACCGCATTCACTAAATGAAGCAGTAATATTACTTTGCATTTCTACATAAAAACGATTGGCTGTAACGTAATTCAGTTCGTAGTTCGTACTATTATTTCTTACCATGATAATTACACCTGATAATTTTGAGAGCGATCTCGTTGTAGTCTTAAATCTTGTAACATTAATTCGTAAACCTTATCACTCAATTTTTGGATAATGAATCTGTCTTGTAAGGCTTTATTCGCTAACTCAGAAATGGATGATTTTTTATTCATGATATTTTGAAATTCAAGTTACTAGTTTTCTTTTCTAATCGGTACTAAGCCTGTTGCACGTATTAAATATTGTCCCTCATCAGTCTGTAAACTTTCAGCGAATTTTGCCCCCACTGCAATAACTGGAGAAACTCCAGAAGATTGGGGATAAACTACTACAATTTCATATCCTAGAGGATATTTTTTTTGAGCAAAAACATCAATATTTGGGTAATAACTTCCCTTATCATTGCACAAATCAGTTTTTGGGTTTATGTCATTACCATCCTTTTGAATTAATGTTTGTATTTCTTTACCAGGTTGACCTAAACTTAAAGGATAAACCGAGCATTGACCAAAAACTTTACTTAAAAGTCCAAACCCAATACCAGCATTTCTATCATTTTCAAAATCACCCAGAATTTGCTTTCCTAGTGTTTCTCTTGTTTCTTGTTTTATAATTTCTCCTGTTGCAATTAATTCTTGAAAACGTTTAAGTCCCTCTGGATGATTATTGAATGTGGCCGCTTTAAATCGATTTATTACCTCTTCTTCATTCGGTATATAGAGTTGGACTTTTAAATCTGGTAAGTTTTTATCTAGTTGTTGCCAAGAAGTTATTTGACGAGTATAGAGTTTACGTAATTGTTCAAAAGTAATTTTTCCCTTCAAAGCTTCAGAAATACTTCCGCTTCTTTGTGAATCACTAAAGGGTACAAATATCACTATGCCATCATAAGCAATTGTTGAATAACTAAATTCATTTGCTTTAAGTTTGTTGTCAAACTTATTCACTAAATTGATTATCAAAAAATCAGTTTGTTTGTTTTTCAACATAGCAAAGGTATTATCATTAATCACTGAAACAGGTCGATAGGTTAGATTCAATGCCATACCACGTTGCTGAAGCTCTTCTTCAAATGTTTTGCCAAAAGATACTAAGCTAGTACGCTTAATACGCTTATTTTTATTCATATAATATATTAATGAATCCCACGTTCCTTCCGATTTTGATGCCGTATATCTAAAATTAGAGGGTGGAATACCCTTTATATCTACATCTTTTATCTTCTTGTATTGGAAAGAGCTTGCATTTAAAATAAGCGGTTTTCCCGTAAAGAATTTATTGATTAATGCCTGTATAAATAAAAACAATATCAAACCAAAAACACTGCTAATTATACAAAATATCAGAATTCTAGAATTAAATATTTGAGCATATTTTGCTTGAGGTTCTGTTATTTTTTTTTCGGTCTGTGGATCGATTAATAAGGGTAAGAATGGTGCTGCTAATAGGGCTTGACGAGCTTGTTCTGCATTAGCAAAAGGAGAGTTAATACCTATAAGAGACTGAATAAAATTTTTGAGGTAAATATCATCTACTGTTGACCAATGTTGTTCATGTTTAGGATTAAGTGCTTGTCCAAATAAGGGGTCTTTATCTCCTCCTAATAATAAATAAAAGCTAAGATATCCCAATTCACTTAAATCTTTGTTAACTGAATGATTAACACTTGGAAGATTGCGCGGTTGGAACAAATCTTCCCAAAGAGCTAAATCACCTAAATAGATAAAAAACTGCGGAGTTTCAGCCAGAGATTTTTCTTCATTTTGGACAATGAGTATACTATTAAGTGAGAGATTTCCATGAGGTAAACCATAACGTACTTCACCATTGGGTAAACGTATTTTTTGGTTGTGGAGAAACCACAAAGTTTGTAATACCTGTTTTAGAAATTCTCGTACCTGTAGAGAAGTCATAGGACAGTTTTTTTGCTCTATGTATTCTCTTAGGGTTATGCTATTTTCAATCGGTTCAGTAATGAGATAACAGCGTCTTTCATCTCTAGGTGCGATCGCATCCCAAGGAATTATTAAGCGAAAATCCTGTCCGCCAATTTTTTTGAGATTTACACCAGCTAATTCTTCAAATTGTTCTTTACATTTTCTTGCTTCCTTGAGATTAAAGTCTGCTTCAGGTAGTAAATATTCCTTAATCAAAATTGGTTTATTATTTGTAACTTGAGTACCTTCATACAGCCTCGCTCTATCTAAATTTTTGATTGGATTATTACTATTAACTCTATACCTGCCTCTACGTCCTCGAATTTCATCATTTCTTTTTAGAGGTAAAATATCAATTTCATTTGTTGATTTTGGTGGTAATAGCAACTCTACTTTTTGAGCTAATGATCCATTAGATAGATGATTATCTCTGACAGGTAGAGTGCTTTCTCGATTATTTTTGGCAGAAGATTGAGATTGAGTATTTTCTACAAATTGCTTTTTTTTATCATGTTCTTGACCAATAAAAGGAACCTCAATTTTATCATACTCTCCCTGAATCCTTTGCCGCATGATTCGAGATACGTTTTCAACAGGGTAGCGAATAAAATTGGTCACTTCTCTTACCCTAGTACCAACTGAGTTAACTAGCTCATTTAGTTTCATAAATTTTCTTTCCTTTTCAAATAAATTCCTAATTTTCCCATATTTTTTGGCTGTTATCTTTTAATGCCTACTTGATGTTCTAGCAGTTTGATCTGATGGAACTGATCTATATTCAATTGACAACAACATAAGCCAAAATCAACCGTCTGAATTTAATGATTCTAATGATGCTAAGGATTCTAATGATTTTGAGTTTATGTTCGTTGATATTGTTTTTTCATCTTTATCTAATTCATTAATGTGACGATAAAAATGATATAGGTAGTTGAGATCAGCAGCAAAAAGCTCTTCAATTATTACAGGTGTAACCTCTTCTAAAGCTCCCAAACAAGTAATCACACGAGAAAGAATAATCACAGTAGAATAAGCGGGATTTGACTGAACACGGGGGTCGCGTAGTGGCACAATTTCATCCATTGCTTTGGCTAAACGCATTACCCCTATGCGGTGTAAGTTACCATCTGCATCAAGATATCCTTTAGGTAAACGAAACTCAAATTCTGTTTGCAACATAGAAATTTACTTTTTTTACTTTTCTCGTTTGAACATTTCTACAGCTATTTCCATTTCTTCAACTTCAATTTCGGTGCTATTGGATAGCAAATCAGAAGCCATATAACTGACAGGCCAAGCACCCCGAAATTGAAATATTGCTTCTGCTTCTCCTGACTGATTATAGATACTCAAAGAACCATCACGAAGTTGTTTAGCCCAATTCCCTGTTTGCACTTCTTCAAACCACTTCCACAAAGTTTTGGATTTAGTCATACCCCGACGGAGGGTAATATTATTAGCTTTAAAATTTCCTGGAACTTTAGTTCTCACCATTTGACCTGATTTAGCTTTTCCCCACTGCAAGGGTGTTACTTCACAAACTTCTACGACATCTTGGGTATTTTTGAACCCTTTACATTCCAAAAAGTAAGCATCAACTGGTTCTAAACTCCCCTCTAGTTTTAGTTCTATATAAAATCGGCAACTGGTAAGAATTTCTGGAAAGTTCTGCATTATGTTTTATGTATAAACTCTGCTTGTTTGTAAGTTAAGAGTTAAAAATTAAGAGTATTTTGATAACTCTTAATCCTGCACTCTTAACTCTTTATTCCTATCTATGCAGGTACTCGTTTAAGTCCTTCATGAACTAATGTAATAGTTTCATTAGCTACATCATTGGAGCTTGCTTCTAGTTTAGGTCCTTCATATTTTGTGGGATAAGCATTCAGCAATTCCCAACGTGCTTTCATTGTTCCAGCTTGATCATAGACAGTAACTGAAGCTTCTTTACGATTGTCTTTCCATTGCGATGCACCACCATCATTTTTATTGCAGTCTTCATACCATTGATAAAGGTCTTTATTAGTGGTTGCCACAACTTTAATAACCACTGGAGTAAATTTGACTTGAGTAGGAGCGGCCTGACGTAAATTAACGGCATTTTTGCCCGAACCTAATACTTTGTCACCTCCTGCGGCTGGATTTTCTGCACTTAAACCTGAAACTTCCATGATTTGCTTATCTTGCAGCCCTGGAGCTTCAAAGTAAAACCTACAACTGACTAATAATTCATCTGTTGATGCCACGATTTAACTCCTAATTACTGTTTATTGGATTGGGAAAAACCTGATGATTGAAGTTTTTACGTTTCCAGTTTTGTCATAATTTCCAAAGTCCTATCATTTTAGCTTTACTGTTGCCATTAGTGAGCAATTATTTAGTAATTTTTAATGAAAAAAATCTCCAGGAATCATAAATCATTTCTGAAACTTTTTAAGTGCTGTAGGCAATGCCCACAACAATATAGATATAGATATAGATATGGTGGAAAATGTCCACCTTACCTATTTTGTAAGAATTCAGGAGTCATGAGTCAGGAGGTAGAAAGAAGGAAGGATGAAGAATATTTTCTCTTCTGTTCCCTATTCCCTATTCCCTGCTGTGTCAAACATTCTGTATCCTGAATCCTTACCCTATTTTTTCAAAAATCAAATATGATTCCTATAATTACTAAATTCACATCTTGCCTATTCTTAATTACCATTACCAAATTGCACTAAATGACTAGCTATTGGGGTGAATAGTAACTAATGAGAATATTCAGGATGAATGGTTTTATTCGTCTTCTTGACCAGTCCATTGACTAATACGGAAGATGACAAATTCTGCTGGTCGGACGGGACAAACACCAACTTCTACATACAAACGACCCAAAATCATGGTTTCGGGTGTGTTAATTGTTTCGTCACATTTGACATAGAATGCTTGTTCTGGTGTGCCTCCGAATAATGCACCTTCCCTCCACAGCCGTTCTAAGAAGTTGTTGATGGTGCGTCGTACTCTTGCCCATAAGTCTTGATCGTTTGGCTCGAATACAACCCACTGAGTACCTAATTCGATAGATTTTTCGATGTAGCTCATCAAACGGCGAACGCTGATATAGCGCCATTCCGTTTTTTCTGGTTCTACTAAGGTTCTTGCACCCCAAATTTTGATTCCTCTACCGGGGAAGGTACGGATACAATTAATGCCTTGGGGGTTCAATAATTCTTGTTCGCGGAAATTACAGTCATAGGCTAAACCGATCACACCGCGAGGAGTTTCATTAGCTGGTGCTTTGTATACACCTCTGGTTTCATCGGTACGCGACCACACACCCATCATGTGACCACAGGGAGGGACAAAAATTGGTTTACCGTTTTTGCGGGGATTGGCAACTTTCAGCCAGGGATAGTACAAAGCCGCGAACATGGAGCGACGTTGGAAGTCGTTGAGTAGCCAACTGCTGACCTGCTGGGGTTTGACTTTATCCGGTGGTGCATCTAGAACTACCATGCGGTTGGGTGGATTTGGTGCTGAGTTTTCGCACAAACCAACCATCAGTTCCATGATGCCGTGGACTTGATCTTGATCTAGAAGTTCAGCTTCATAGGCTCGCATCAAGTCAGGACAGGCAATGATGGTAACTTCATCAATCTCAAATAGCCCTTGAATGCCTTTGCGGTCGTTGCGATCGCCTTGTACATACCGAGCCAAGTTTTCTTGGGTAGGTAATACAGGAGGAGGACTAACCTCAAATTGCCCATCTAAAGGACGACGAACCAGGGGGAGTCCTGTTTGTGTCAGGTCAACCACATTTACATACTCTGACTCTTGCAGCGCCGTTACTGCATAAGTTCCAATCTCTTCCTCAACCTCGCGGTTCATGGTGAGATTATCAAACCTTTCTAGTTGTTCTCCATCCCGTTTGACTCTGAGTGTGAAAAACTCCGCAGGGACTGGGACTGGAGCATTGGGGTTAGTAGGTGTGTTGGTTTTCGGCTCTCCTGGGAGAATTTCTACATTTACTGCACCCTGTTCTGCTGTTTCTGGTTTGAGGCTAAATTGCAAAGATTGGCGCTTTCCAGAAGTTTTGAGGGTCAGTGCAGTCGAGTCAGGACTCGGTTGAATAGTTTCTTCGGCTGGTTTTGGTAGTTGCGTACCAATACTAACCACCCAACAGCGAGCGCCCCCATTTAAAAACCAGCCGTTGACTGCAAAAGGTAAATAAGCGTCAAAGTCTGTATAACCATCGGAATTTTCCCTAGCAAAATATTCTAGATACTGATCCCAGGTAGTAACCAACATCGGCTTACCGATTTCAGCACCATTGCGTATTGCTTCGGAAAAACCAATAAATGCGCCAATATTGGTTTGCACCCCTTCGATGGGGCGACTACCACGGTCAACCTCTTCGACGTATACACCAGGAGCAAAGTAATCAAGTCTGCCCATACTATGGTCGTCCTTAAATGGAATTGTCCAGGTAGTAAGGATGGCAACTCATTGGTGTCATACATAGACACACCCAAAATCTAAGTTGCTTTATTTCCGAGTTAAATGTCTCACTAGTGGAACAAGGTAGGAAGAAAAAACCTCAATACCTAAGTCTGGGTATAAATTCTAGATATTTCTGCCATCTTCCATTAGTTTGACTATTACTACCTAAGTGTGAATAGATTTCGGTGAATTTTACTTATGCAGTTGCGCTGGGAAAATAGAATTTTGGACAGCAGTTGCTACAACGGGTGGAACCCCTCTTCTGGTTCGCAGTTTCTGCAAATCAGCAAAAACTGCCGCAACCTATTTGGCTACACAGATAAAGCCCACCTACGTGGACTAGCCCGGATTCTCACAAAGAAATAAAAAAATGGGGTCAAAAACTGCGAATATACATACAGCGTATGTCAAGTTTATATAAGTACGGTAACAACATTTTGTAAACTCACATCTTGGACTTACCGAATAAACCCGTAAAAGATAAATTTTGCCTATTCCCTGCCTCAACACATAAAATCACAAATCAAATCGGATTGCTATATTACTCCTACATCACTTTGCCACTGACCAAGAGCGAAATTATCGAGGGTGTCTTATGGAAATATGGGTAAATTTGGAGTTTGGCGATGGGAATTTTGAGCGCGGATTTAGTAAAAATCAACTTGGGGTGAAGACAGCCAATGCACAGGGGAAAATCACACAGATAGAAGTCCAATTACCCGCAGATCAAGAAATTCCAGGTTTTTATCAACGTTGGAAAGAACAATACTACTCGCTACTTCAGAATTCCAGAGGTAGTTTTAAAAATAACCAGATAACTCATATATCCAAAGCAAATTGTGGCGATGATGCAGAGTCTTTACGGCATCGACTTCATCAGTGGCTCTACCCTATCAAGTCAAAATTAGAACAAGTATTGCTTCCATACCCCAACCCCGAAATTCGTCTGGTTATCCACACAGAGAAAATTGTATCCGAGGCAACCAAGGATATCTTACATCGGCTACCTTGGCAGGAATGGGATTTATTTGCGGGAAATTATTCCTGTGAAGCATCTGTTTGTTTTAACACTTGTGATCCCACTAATACACCACCTGAACAATCACTTACTATTGGTAAAATTAGAAGAGCAAGAATCATTAGTATATTTGGAGACAGCACCAATATTGATACTAGTATAGATCAAGAATTACTAAGACAATTGCAGAAACGAGCAGCAGAACTTATAGTTCTTACAGAACCAAATCGTTCTGATTTTAATGCCCTCTGGGAAGAAGCTTACGATATCCTATTTTTTGCAGGTCATAGCGAAACTCAAGGTGATGGTCAAACAGGTATAGTTAATATTAATCCCGATGACAGTTTAAGCTTGGAAGAAATCAAAAATACTCTCAGGGCGGCAATTAGTAAAGGTTTAAAATTAGCAATTTTCAATTCTTGTGATGGACTAGGTTTAGCCAGACAATTAGCAGATTTAAATCTTCCCTACATGATTGTCTGGCGTGAAGTTGTACCTGATAAATCAGCACAAAGATTTCTCCAATATTTTTTAAGTTCTTTTTCTCAAGGCGAATCTTTATTTAACTCAGTTAGACAAGCAAGAGATAGACTCAAAGAACTTGCCAATGACAAAGATATTGAAAAGCAGCTACCGGGGGTAAGCTGGTTGCCAATTATTTGTCAAAATACCATAGCGCCTCCAGCGAACTGGGAAGATTTAGGAGGACTGTCTGGCCAACTTCCTGATTGTCCATACCAAGGGTTATCTGCATTTCATCAGGAAAATGCAGATTTCTTTTTTGGTAGAGAAAAGTTTATTGCTAAATTAGCAGAAGCAGTAAATAGTCATCCACTGGTCCCTATAATTGGTGCATCTGGCAGCGGAAAATCCTCTGTAGTTTTTGCAGGGTTACTTCCTCATCTACAAGCTGCTGGTAATATAGAAATAGTTAGTTTTCGTCCGGGAAAAAATCCGTTTGATGCTTTGGCGATCGCATTAAGTAAATATTATCATTTTTTGTTACAAAAACCAACAAAAGTATCAGACAATACTATCATCAGATTAACTGAAATCGAATTTGAAGTCAACTTGCGACATAACGAGAGAGCCTTATCTAATCTTGTTGAAAATATTATTAAGTCTTCAGAATCTCACCATTTTGTATTAGTAGCAGACCAATTTGAAGAACTTTACACTCTTATAGACGAAGCCGAATGTCACAGCTTTCTCAATACACTGTTGTTTGCAGTAAATCATGCACCTAACTTTACCTTAGTGCTGACCCTGCGAGCAGATTTTTTAGGTATAGTACTTGATTACCAACCAATAGGTAAGGCTTTGCAACAATACACCCCCCTGTTATTAACTCCAATGGAAAAGGAGGAATTACGAGATGCTATTGAACAACCAGCTTTAAAAATGAAGGTAGAATTAGAAGAGGGATTAACCAGTAAACTAATTGATGATGTGGACAATCATCCAGGTCGTTTACCTTTGCTAGAGTTTGCACTAACACAGCTTTGGTCAAAACAGAAAAATTGGTATTTAACACATCAAGCATATGAAGAAATTGGTGGTTTAGAAAAAGCTTTAGCACAACAAGCAGATCAAGTTTTTCAATCTCTATCTACAAATGAGAAACGACAAGCAGAAAGAATATTTATTCAGTTAGTACGTCCAGGGGAAGGAACAGAAGACACCAGACGTATAGCGACTCGTATTGAAGTAAAACAAGAAAATTGGAGTTTGGTGAAACGGTTAGCTGATGAACGCTTATTAGTAACTGGATGGGATGAAATTGCCGGAATAGAAACAGTAGAAATTATCCATGAAGCCTTAATTCGCGAATGGATGACTTTGCGCGAATGGATAGAAATTAACCGTGAATTTCGTATTTGGCAAGAAATAATTAAACCTGAAGTGCGTAACTGGGAAAAAAGCAATCCTCATCCCGATACATTATTACAAGGAATGCGGCTGGCTATAGCAACAGATTGGTATAAGCAACGAGGAGAACAATTAACACAATCTGAACAAGATTTTATTACTGCTAGTATTACAAGACAACAACAAGAGCAACGCCTACAGAGGCGTAAGCAAAAACTGCTAATTTCAGGACTCAGTAGCGGTTTAGTATTAACTTTAATACTCGCTGGAGCAGCTTGGGTTCAATCACAAAATGCGCGTTTGAATGAAATTAAAGCTATAAGTTTATCAAGCAAAGCTCTTTTAGCTTCAGGTCTAGATTTTGATGCCTTAATAGAAGGTTTAAAAGCATCCATAAAACTGAATCAAGCAACCACGAATTTAACAATACATAGACTTCAAGAAAAAAAACAAATTCAAAATCAGGTTAATCTTTTCTTACAAGAGGCACTTTATAAAGTTAGCGAACGTAATAGATTAGAAAGACATAAACATGAAGTCACAGATATTAGCTTTAGTCCTGATGGTAAAATTATTGCTACTGCTAGTAAAGATAAAACTGTTAAGCTTTGGGGTTTGGATGGGCAAGAAATTATCACCCTTCAAGCACATAAAGATTTAGTAAGTAGTGTAAGGTTTAGTCCCACAGGAAATATCATTGCCACAGCTAGTTGGGATGGAAATGTCAAACTTTGGACTAGGGAAGGTAAATTAATTATTACCCTGACAGGGAATAAGACAAAGGTTAATAGTTTTAGTTTTAGCCCTGACGGAACGATAATTGCTACGGCTGATGCCAACGGATACATTAAACTATGGACAGAGAAAGGTAAATTAATCAAAACCTTCAAAGGGCATGATAAACCTGTCTTAAATATAACTTTTAGTCCCAATGGTAATACTATTGCCACCGCTAGTCAGGATGGAATAGTTAAACTATGGAGCCTAGATGGAAAATTACTGCGAACCTTCGCTGGAGAGCAGGGACATAAAAATTGGGTTTGGAGCGTTAATTTTAGTCCAGATGGTCAGAAAATTGCTACCGCTAGTCGAGATGAAACAGCCAAAATTTGGAACATTAACGGCAAATTAATCAAAAATTTAGATGCTCACACAAATGCGGTTACTAGTGTGATTTTTAGTCCAGATGGAACACAGATTGCTACCGCCAGTGCAGACAAAACAGTAAAAATTTGGAGCGAATCTGGACAAGAACTCCAAACACTAGGTGGGCATCAAGATTGGGTTTGGAGTGTCAATTTTAGTCCTGACGGAAAGATACTTGGTACAGCCAGTAAAGATGGAACTGCTAAACTTTGGCAACTAAAAGGAAAGCAACATCAAATCCATCAGGCACATCAAGATGCTATTTATAGTGTGAGTTTTAGTCCGGATGGTCAAGAATATGCTACCGCTAGTAAGGATAAAACTGTTAAACTCTGGCAGTCTTCAGGTGAATTAATAAAAACTCTGACATGGGATGAAGGTAAATTTCTCAAAACCCCGGATAGTTGGTGGTTTACTCACATCTCTTTTAGTCCTAATGGACAAATAATTGCTGCTGCTACTAGTCATGGAAATGTCATACTTTGGAATCGTCAAGGAAAGGAAATCACAACTTTTCAAGGACATGATAAAAAATGGATTTGGCAAATAAGTTTTAGTCCTGATAGTAATACTATTGCCACTGCTGGACATGATGGTACTATTGAAATTTTCAACTTGGATAGTAAAGTCATCCAAAGGATTTCAGCACATAAAAAATCTCAAGATGAAGATGGGGAGGGCGTGAATAGTGTTACATTTAGCCCGGATGGAAAAATTATCGCCTCTGCTGGTTGGGACAAAAAAGTTAAACTTTGGAAGAGAAAAGGCAAATCAATCACAAATATTATAGAGCATGAGCATAATGATGGAGTTCATAGTGTTATTTTTAGTCCAGATGGCCAAATGATTGCTACTGCTAGTGAGGATAAAACAGTCAAACTTTGGACAAGAGAAGGTAAATTGATGAGCAACCTTGAGGGGCATACTGCTGGAGTCTTTCGTGTTAGGTTTAGTCCCGATAGTAAAAAAATTGCTACTGCTAGTTTAGATAAGACAGTTAAACTCTGGAGTCTTGAAGGTAAAGAAATAAAAACTTATAAAGGACATAATGATTCCGTCTGGAGTCTCAATTTTAGCCCTGATGGTCATACCCTGGCTTCAGCAGACAACGCTGGAAAATTAATTTTGTGGGATTTAAGCTTAGATTCAAATCAGCTACTAATTGATGGTTGCAGTTGGGTGCGCGATTATTGGAAAAATAATCCCAACGTGAATGAGAGCGATCGCAATTTTTGTAAAACAGTTTTAAACTAAAACAGGACTTACGCAAACAGAACCAAAGTAGCGGTAATTCATGAATTACCACTACGCCAGAATAAGGTTTTTAGTCAAATCTTGCGTAAGTCCTATAAAAATATGGCTCTACCGTACTTGTTATGCTAAATTAACATTCTGTCAGAGGGAACAGGGAAAAGAGGTAATATTAAGAAATAATGTGAGAAATTATGCCTATTTTTTCATACTTGGTCAGCTTTTTGAGATTTTTTAGGCTAATTTTTGCATAATAGGTACTAAAGAACCAGAAATATTCACTAAACATCGACCGAATTTAAATATGCGTCTTGGGTGAACCCTTGTAGGACATATCCATTTAGGGTGCATCAAATTCAGGTTTGACTGATGCACCCCCTATAGCTAGGATTGCATTTTTCTAATCAAAAGGCGTTCTGAATCCGCCAAATTCTCTTAAATAAGCGAGAATAGAAGTGCCATTTTCATCTTGAGAAACCTGGTTATTTAGTAGCAGTTGGACAACCCCTCCTTCACCACGCAAATGAGCAGCTGCAAGGATTCCAGATGTGGTGATGACTACTCCTCCTCGTTGTTGTCCGATAAAGTCTTTGAGCGAGCGTCCATTCTGTCGAAGTTGACTGTTGATCCTATTCAAATTCAATGTAAAAGCTTCTTGAATAGCTATTTCTTGCACATTCTTATTATTTAATAAATCTTGTTTACTTTTAATCCCATTTTTCCCTGTCCACCTACCTCGCCACTCATTTCTACTAGCACCATTGCCATAATAAACATTGGCTTGATAGTATCCAAGGTCGATTAATAGAGCTTCTCCAAATTGATATTTACCAATAAAACCTAACTGGTTCTCAATATTGTAAGGAGGATTTTGCTGCCCAGTTTCTCTTCGTCCCAGTGCTAGTAACATATCCTGGAAACTTCCTCTGTTAGCCACAGGAGCAGACGGAGGCTGATTAGTTCCAGGTATAACCAGTACCATTCCAGCCCGTAGTTGAGTAGGATCTGGACCAATTAAAGACCGATTAGCATCATAAATTCTTCTCCAGGAAGCTTCACTGCCATCACGATAAAATCTCTCAGCAATATTTGATAAAAAATCTCCCGCTTGTACTGTATATTGAGTTCCTTGAGAACTTCCTGTGTTGGCAACAGGAGGAGTAGATGGAGACTGATTAATTCCAGGTATAACCAGTACCATTCCAGCCCGTAGTTGAGTAGGATCTGGACCAATTAAAGACCGATTAGCATCATAAATTCTTCTCCAGGAAGCTTCACTGCCATCACGATAAAATCTCTCAGCAATATTTGATAAAAAATCTCCCGCTTGTACTGTATATTGAGTTCCATTACTTTGTTGTGCTTGTGCTGTTGTTTTGCTTGTTTTGAAAACAGCATCGCTCAATTCAGGTAATATAAATGATGTGGTTAAAGACGAACAAACCACCAGTAAAATACCAGGAAGTTTATTAATTCTACGGAGGAATGTTTTGGTCTTGAGTAATGAAGTCATATAATTTGGTCGCAAATAAGGTTGGAAGTTCATAGGTATCTTTCTGGGAATTGTATGATTTTTAATTGAGTAGAAACAAGAGCATTAGGTAATTGCTTTTCTTCCTTCTATTTTTAAATAAATGCAAATTCAATTAACTTATACACTTGTGTAAATTAGTTTAAAGGGTAAACAGTTCGCGCAACTGCTAACCCCTTAAAACTCAGTGTTTATCGTCTACCGAATACCATTGTCCAGTAGATTTTGCCATCACCCCCTTGAACAGCACCAACACCACTGTCGCTATAATTTGAATTCATAATATTCCTGCAATGTCCAGGACTGTTTAGCCATGCTTGGACTACAGCACTCGCTGATTTTTGACCAGCAGCTACATTCTCAGCAATAGCTCTCCATTGATATCCTGCTTGCTTTGCCCGATCTCCAGCAGAACTGCCATTAGAACCTGTATGACTCATTTGTCTTCTTGCAGCCATATCTGAACTATGCAACTGTGCCGCACGACTCAAGCTACCATTTACAGATAGTGGACCGACAGAAGCAAATCTCTGATTACCACACACACGCCCTTGAGACCTGGCTTGATTAACTAATTGAATTACTTCGTCTGAAACAGAAGCTTGAGCTTGTTGTGCAGCGCCAACATTAAGCAAAAGAATAGCAGCTGATAGCAAGCCTGTCTTAACTGTGAAATTAGCCATTTTTTTGTTTCTTTTGTACTGATGGAAGTTAGTTTATTGATCGGCAAATCTTCGATTTACTTCGCTTCTAATTGTAGATAGATTCAAGCAAAATCTACTTATACAGTTCAGACTTGAGCTTCTTTACCAACTCCATGTTGCATGAAGATATAAGATATTATGCCAATATCTCAACTGTCACCTTTGTCAGTACCCACTACCTGAATCTTGATACTTTATACTTTAGCCAACAGTGAGTCAACAGCATCTGTATATGTTCAAAGAACTGCAATCTATATATAGATGTAGCTCTCCAAAAGATTCATAACAATAGTCTCTGGTAAAATAAATAGCTGTGTTGTTGATATCATGTGTGATAAAAAGCGAGATAATTTGAGGAACTATGCTAATTCCATCAAGATACTGGACAATTCAGGTAATTGATTCTCCCACAGTCCAACACAACAAACTAAGAGGGGGCTACAAAGTCAAGAACATTCATCAAGCACAGGAGTTTTTTAGAAAAAATTTTCCCGAATTCGTCAGCAAACCCACTCTATCGTCAGAAGAAAACAAGCATATTCAAGCTGTGCTGTGGGAAATTTTTGATTCTGCTGGCGATATTCACCAACGTGCCTTTGCCGGATTTTGTCTGAGGTGCTATATTTCTGAGACAATTCTTGTCGTCTGTAAAAAAATCGCTCACACCTATAAACCGGAAGTTGAGGAACTACTTTTCACCTATATTGATTTACTGCCATTCGTTTTAAATGACGATGGTAAAACACTGGTGATTTTCGATAGTACAGGACAAACTCAGCAAAGATTGAATAATGACGGCACAACTCAACAAATAGCTAAAGAAGGAGAGTTTTTTACTGTTGAAATTTTGCGGAAATTTAATCCCAACTTAAATTGTGGTGAAAGCTTAGATAATTGGACTTGGAGACTAACAAAACAAAATCAAAATTTAACTTTATTTCTGTGGGAGTTCGGGATACAAACTCCTAGTGATTGGGGGTTGTTATGTAGAGAGATGCCCCGTTCTATAAAACCACTTCTTGAAAAAGGAGACTGTGAAATTGTAGAGGTGTTTCATGCAGTCTACCGCCGAGATCGACGTAAGTCAAACAAAAAAGGACGTTGTTCTGAACCAAAAATCAACCAATTGCAAGAAATGCTCGTTTTGTTGCAGCAACGAAATATGATTTTGAATTCTTCTACAGAACTCATTAATCATCTTCAAAGAATTGCCGAAATCTTACGTCAGGATAAACTTTATCAGAAAACAGGGATTCTCAAAACAATACCTACAGAAGTTTATGATAAATCGATTAATGATTATGTTCCTAATCAGGAATTACCTTATCATACTGACCCAGATCTAGAAGATATTGAATTACAGCAATTACAAAGAGTCTGTAATGCATTGTTTGAAAAAATTTTATATCAAGCAATAGCAGAAGTTATTTCTCAGCATCTTGAATATTTAAAGAATAGCAAAGGGTACAAAAGTTTTGCCACAGAGCTATATAAAGGTTTGCAACTTTACTACCAAGACAATATGTCTTTAGGAGAGATTGCTAAACTATGGGAAATACCTTGGTGTAAAGCTAGGCGGATATTTAAATTAGAAAACCTTCTCGACAATGTTCAATATCGGACAGAAGAGAAATTTCTTGCAGAAATTCATAAAGTTTCTACAAAATCTGGCTTAATAACAAAATTAGCCAAAATTTCCAGCGACCCAGACTATTTAAAAAATATTGCCGAAGAAATTAGAAATTATGCTCTGCATAAAACATTCTTAGAAGCACGTGCAGAAATACAAAGCGGTAAGAAAAATAGTAAAAGAAGCTTATTCGCTCAACTGCTATGCCGCTACATCAAACATTCAATTCACAACATCGCATAAGCAAGTTCCTGTTATTAATATCATGAAATGACTTCTCACAGCTTACCAAATCAGCAGGAGATTAGATATAATGAATGCCTTAGTTTATTCACGATACTGGAGATGTAAATTGTCACCCAAATTTATGTGGCTAGAAGCAGAACATTTTGAGGAAGCTAAAAAAATTAGCGGACATAACCTGGACGAAGCGCAACAATGGAAAATCTATTTAAATGCACTAGCATTACTTGGCTTTGAACAATGGGTGAGCGAAAAAAATCGCAGCATTAACATTAATCGAGATAATTGCTCGATATTTCACCCCGAAAATGCAAATGCAACTGATGTTGTTTCTAATTTAAAATTAGGCGATTTTAACCTCTGCTTAATAACTGTAGATAACCTGAGTGATGATTTTGTTGCTCTCCCACAAGAATTCATAAATTCACTGGAAATTGCTGCTCATTTTTATGTTTTAATAGAGGTATTAGAAGAAGAAGAAAAATTAAAGGTTCATGGTTTTCTGCGTCAAGACCAACTAATTCAATATTGTCAATCAATGAATTTTAAAAATCAGGCTGATGGTCGTTATCTATTGCCGCTTGCCTGGTTAGACCATGAGCTAAATAACCTTTTGTTATCTGCTCGTTTTTTAGAAGCAACAGCAATTCCTTTAGTATCAGCAGTTAAAGCTAATCCCACAGTTATCTTGAGTCTAAATAACACAAAAAATATAGTCAGTAAGACCATAGTAAACCTGAGTAATTGGTTAAGTGGAGTTTTTGACGAAGGTTGGCAATCTACAGGAATTATCTGGAAGACGCTGCCAATTAACTTAGATGTAGGTTTTGCCCGGAGCGTAAACAAGTCAAATAATTATGAAGTTTCGGGAACAAAAATATTTGATTTTGGGCTAATGCTCAATGGCGAAAATTTCGCTTTAGTTGTCAACCAAAAAAGAGCAGAAAACAATGAGAAAGATATCCTTGTACAAGTTCTTCCTCGTGATAAGCAATATCTACCATCAGGGTTGAAGCTGAAAGTTACCCTGAATCCCAATACTTCCGAGTCAGAAAGTCAAGAAGTCACTGCCAGGAAAGCTGATAATGCCATTCAGTTAGAATTTAGTGAATCTCCAGACAAACAATTTCAGGTTGAAGTTAGTTTCAATGATGCTGTAGTTACTGAAGACTTTTTGTTGTAAGTTTTATCAAGCATCGCGTATTTAATCTGAAGTTCCCCCTTTGCCAATTTTTTTCACTGGCTAGTTATTTTTACCATACTGGACTAGCGTTGCAAAACTGATCTGCTCAGGTTCAGTGTGTATCTACTGGGAGGTTGAAATGAGAAGACAGCAGACAAGAAGCTGGGCATAATTGGAAGTTAAGCTATCTTTCCAGGTAAACTCTTCAGGCACGAGCAGGAAAAGAAGCTGATCGGAACTGTATTTAGGCAGGAAGTGCATAAGTTAATTTACTCGGCATCTATCAAGCATATAGATGAAGATTTTTTTGGTTTTAGCCTTCCTATGGTGAAACCATCTAAGCTGCTTCAGTCTGCGGTGCAAAATTGTGAGCGTAATTTATGGGTCATCAATCTTTTTCCTCACCACCTATCAATCCGTTACAGCGGCTTCATGTCTATGACAGCTTGATGATGAATGCTGAACGCTGGCAATTAGCGCATCAATACCATCGGCATCGTCAAAATGTCCACTACCAGTCCCTGAACGAACCAGGTATAGTCTGTGGTTTGGGTGTACGAGTGATTACTCCACCAGATGATGCACCTGCAAGATTTCGAGATCTGCGTTGGTTAGAAATTCAAGCAGGAATTGCCATTGATGTAGAAGGTAATCCCATTATTGTTGATCCATCAATTGATCGCAAGTTCAGAATTGCCACAGAAGCTCCTACAACTGGAACTTTAACGGTATATTTAGTTGCTAGTTATGTAGAACCTCAAAATTTAGGGCAAAAAAATACCTCTACCCTAATTAGAGAATGGTTTCGGTTTGATGAAAAAACTAGTCCACCAACAGAAAGAGAAGTGGAATTATGTCGCATCAAATTACAACCCAATGGAGTTCAATTAGCAAATCCACGAGATGCGTTATTTCCTGAAGTTAACGAGTTGGATCTTCGCTATCGTTCCCAAGCCCAAGCTAGACCACAGGCAGTTGTTAGTATTGCCACTTCTTTCAATACGAGCGATCGCAATTTTCATAACCTTTCCTATTTTATCCAATCTGTAGAAACACTTTATCCAGCTTTACAGGGAGGCGCACAAGTTGGACAAATAGATTTACAAACAAACCCTACAGAATATGACTTAATACATCTCACTGGTTGGCAGGTATTGAATCTGGAACAACAACAAATAGATGCTTGCAATCAATACTTAAAAACAGGTGGCGTAATTCTCATTGAAGTTCCTAGCGATGGCTCTATGTTAATAGAAGATATCAAAAATATAATTGCATACCATTTTGAAATGCCTTTACAATCTTGGCAGGAATTAAACCGCACCCATCCCTTAAGAACAAAACCCTTTTTATTTGCAAAACTTCCTAGCATCAACGAACAAACTCTTCATATATTAAATGCTGGAGGAATTATTTTAGTCGAAGGTGAACTTTCCGCAGCTTGGGGATTAGATGATGACTTGATACTTGAACGCCATGATATTCGCACAGCCCAAGAATTAGGCATTAATTTTCTTCATTTTGCCCTGCGCCGACGACAAATGACACAGTGGTTACAATAATTCGTAATTTATAACAATGCTTCACGCTTTTATAAGGGATACATAATTAAGTTTTTTCCGGAGATTTAGATCCACTGAATTAGTTAAAATAATGTCTTGCCTCTAAATTTATTCCCTTTTTTATCTTTAATTATGGCAGGTAATGTAAAAGTTATAGTTTCCAAAAAAAATCTGGAATTTACACCAGATGGTCACTCAGGATCTGGATACGATTTAAACATCAAAGACGAAAACGAATTTGATGTTATAGTCGTCAACGAAAGTGATAAATTTGCCAGTTTTCAAATAGAACTTTCAACACCTGGTTTAGATGAGAATAACCAGATTAAATGGTATAGGGTACAGCCAGAAATTTGTGCGAAAAAACCACCAGGTAGTCAAACAACTTTTCATGTCGAAATTACCAAAGTTCCCATTCCAGCTTACGACACTACCATTGACCTAATCTTAAAAGTTATTTCAGTCGAATATGAGCAATTATATACGAGTCAAAAACTCAGATTAACTATTAAAAAGCCTTTGAGAACATTGCGGTTAGAATTACCAGTTAAAGAACTCAAAGCTAAACCACAAGAACTAATTGAAATTCCTGTCATTGTCTATAATTTAAGTTCAAAATTTTCAGAAATAACTCTGACTTGTGCAGGATTAGATCCAGATTGGTTGCTGTATGATCCAGATTGGTTAAACCAAAAAACTCAACGTACATTTATTCTAGAACCAGGAGATGTGCAGAAAACTCGTTTTTTGTGTCAACCACCACAGGATACGTTGAGTAAAGAATATACATTTACAATTACTGCCCAATCAAGTACTAGTCAATATACTACGAGAGAACAGGGAAGTTTAAAAGTTATTCCTGATGGAGTTGTACAATGTATTTGTGAAGATAAGGAAAAAACAATACCTGGCAAAGGAAGAAAGAATTCCCACTTAGCAACTTATGAACTATTATTTAATAATTCTAGCAATTTACCCCAACAAGTAAAGGTTGATATTCCAGAAATCAAAATCGAAAAATGTACTTTTCAAACAATTCCTGAATGCATAAATTTAGTTCCAGGAGAAGCTAAAACTATGCAGTTATTAGCCAAAAAGAAACGCCATTTATTTGGTTTCAGAAAAACATTATTATTTGAAGTCTCAACAAGTTTAATTCATCCCAGTTCGGGAAAACCTAGCACGGAAATTTTTCCTAGCCCCAATACCCAAATATTGACATTAAAGGTTTTACCAATTATTCCTTTTTTTCTGCAATTCTTGGGAGGAAGTATACTTTTTCTGATGTTGATATTATATTTCCTAATTCCCAAAGCTTATCATACAGGGAATGTTAATTCTGTGCGTTTATTTGGCAATGGAAACCTTGTATTTAGCGGTTCTAGCGATCAGACTATACGACGTTGGCAAGTTGATGATAACCCTTTTTTGCTCAACATCTTTCGTCTGAAACATAAACAACCTTTGATAGCAGGAAAAAACCAAACTCAAAAAGCAGTCCGTGTAATTCGTCAAAGTCCCAAAGATAATGACAGAATAGCAGTTGGTTTAGAAAATGGTGAAGTAAAGTTGTGGGATATTTCCAAAAATACAGAAATCAAAAGCTTAAGTAATGATAAAGATAACCGTGTTTTTGATCTAGTATTTACTCAAAATGGTCGTTACCTTTTTAGTGGTCATGGTAGTGGACTTGTGAATATTTGGGATTTGGAAAGAATCAAATATATTCAAAACCCATTACCACAAGGTTATGTCAATGTTAAGTTTACAATTTCCGGGCTAACTATTAATGAGACAGTACAAAATAATCCTCTAATTTTTGTAGCCGGTCAGTTCAATCAATTTGTAGTATGGGATTGGAATAATAAAAATAAATATGAACTTAAATATCTATGGCAAGACTGGGAGAAAAGAGGAGATAAGCCAGTATTTGGACAGCAACATTATATCACAAGTTTAGCAACATCTGGTGATATCTTAGCGAGTTCTGATAATCAAGGTTATATTACTTTATGGAGCATTAAAGAAATATATAAATGTCTCAAAACCAGTCAACCATTATCTTCTCAAAATAAACAAAATCCCGTTTTGCAAACATCTCGTCGTCGAAGAAACATTAATCGAGACATTAACCAGGTTTCGCCAAAAACAAATCAAATAAATTCATTTGCAATTACATCATGTAACAATGCAATTATGGATCAAAAAAATGATGGTCATGGAAATCAACCTGTACGTTCAGTAGCTTTAACAGAAGATGGAAATTACTTAGCAACTGGAGGTGATGATGGCAAAATTATGCTTTGGGATTTAACAGCAAATAAAGAACAGAATAAATCGCTGAATACAGGACAAATTGTTGCAAAATCGAATGCCAAAATCAATAGTGTAGATATCAAAGCTTTACAAGGTTATCTTCTCATCACCAGTGGAGATGATAACTACAATGTGAATCTATATCGCGTTAACGAGAACAAAGACAATGACCGTAGTAAATAACCCACTCTTTATAGAAGAAATTCCTGGAAATGGTAATGATATTAGACGTGGTTCTACTATCAAACGCACCATCATTATCAAAAATATTGGTGATATCAAAGCAGACGTTGATATTTGGATAGCTGCTACTGATAATAAATCTGATTCTCTATTAAGATGGTGTACTTTTAGTGAAAAAAATCCTTTAAGTATCAATGCTAAAGAATCTAAACAAATAACATTTAATTTTCAAATACCTCAGGAAGCAATTCCAGACATATATAATTATGAAATTCTAGTTGAGGCTGCATCTCAATACCCTGGTAAAATATTTCGTCGTCCTCAGCAACTGCGGATTTTACCTTCAAATCAAGATGCTGAATTTGGTAATGAACCAGCCTATAGTATACAGCCTATTACCGCTTCTGCTAACCCTTTACCTCTCCAAGCTGGAGAAAAATTAGAACTAAAAATTAAAGTTGAAAATCGTTCTAAAAGAGTAGATCGTTATTATTTAAATTGTTCAGAATTAGTTAAACAATGGTATACAGTATCATATCCCGAAAGTAGCTTAAATCTTCCAGGATTAGTTAAAGAAACTGATGGTTTAGAACTCAATCCTGGTAATGCTGGTGAAATCACTTTAATTTTGCATCCACCACAATACACACCAGCAGGCAATTATTTTCCAACCATTAACTTGGTTTCTAGCAACACAGAAGATTTAGTGTTGTTGGATGTGGTGTATTTGCAGATTTTACCTGACGATAGATTAAGTCTAGAACTACTTCCTTTAGAACGCAAAGTACCCTTAGAAGCTGGAGAGTTTGAAATTGAGATAATTAATCATGGTAATATTAGGCGAGAAATTAGCATTTTTGTTAATGAATTAGAGGAAATTTTTAGTTATCAATTAGAACCTTCTCAAGTACAACTTGCACCAGGAGAACTGCAAACGGTTTTCTTAAAAGCAAAACCTAAAAAATGGTGGCGACGCAATTTTTGGAAAAAAGATTTAACCTTTAATTTTGATATTGAATTAGAAAACACGCCAACACAAACCGGGGAAATTCCTGATTTAGCAATACCTAAACAACTACCCCAAGGAACTTTAGTATGGGAACCCCGCCCAGCTTGGTTATTATGGCTAATATTCCTGTTTTGTTTAGGTTTGATAGCTTCCATAGGCATATTCTTTTTGTTGAAATATCTCAACAGTCAGAAACCCTCTCCTGAAGTGCTTAAAGTCGAAACAACACTCAATGAATATCAAGAATATAAGGAAAAAGATATTCCGGTTGACTTATATATTAAACATCCAGAACAAGTAAGCAAGTTTGCCATAATTCGTTTACAAAGTAATGTAGAAATTGATAGAAAAAATGTCTTATTAGAATCAGATAAATTTCCCAAGCAGTTAAATAAGCCATTCAAGATAGAGAATGGCACGTGTAAATTGAGTAATCATCAAGACTCAACGGGGAATAAACAAAAATCAAATAATTCTTTAACATCTGGAACTGGTTTAAAATTACCTTTTATACAAGAGAATTCCACATCTCCATCAAAATCACCATCAAATATAAATATTTTAAAATGCCAATTGAAAATTCCCAACAATCAAAAAGCAGGAACCTACACGTTTAAAGTAGAAGTATTTCCTAAACAAAATTTACAGCAAATTGCCTCAACACAAATTACAGATAGCTTCATTATTAAGCCGACAATTCTACCAATAATCACAGAATTATCTTCCACAGTTTCTGCTTATCAAGAAGTTAATACAGAATTAATAAAAGCTTTAATTGCTGCTTCACCAATACAAAACATTTCTGAATTACCAACCGTCTTAAAATCACCACCTATTCTGCTGAATTGGCAAATTAGTAACTTCGACAAAATCAAAGAATTAAAAATTATTGGTTTTGCAGATGACGGTTCAATTGGTAGTCCTCAAACCAGTTATTTGATCAAAAATAACAGCTTACCTAACGAACTAACTAAATTCTGTGCTTTAACCAAGAATAATCTTATTTGTAAAAGTATACCTACAAATGTAGTCCAACCAGGTAACTATACTTTTAAATTAACAGCAATTCCTAACATAGGAGAAGGAACACCAGAAATTACCAAAGAAACAGCTAAAATCAAAATTTTGCCGAAGACACCAACTCCACCACCCCCACCAATTCCACCAACACCTGTAAATATTATTTCTTTTACAGTCAATGGTAAAAGTGCTGCCACCACACCCAGCTTTATTTGTGAACTTAGTGAAGATAAAGTTCCTAATCAAATTTCCGTAGGTTGGCAAGTACAAGAGGGTGAAGATATTAAAGTTGAATTGCTGCCTTTTGGAAATATGACTAAACAACAAGACTCTCTACTTATGGCTGTTAGTCAAAGACCTAGCACTTATTTATTAACATTAAAAGTCACGAATAAAGCTGGTGAACAAAAAACTCAAGGTGTGATGATTGAAACTGTAGAAGGACCATTGACAAGTCTCTCTAAATTATCATCTTGTGTTGGTAATACTGCAAAAAAAACACCAGCAAAAGTTTCATCTCCAACACCAACGTCTTCCCCAAATGCTTCACCAACTTCTAAACCAACAGAAACTATTTCCCCAACTCCTAAACCAACTCCTAAAGCATCACCAACTTCTTCACCAACAGAAACTATTTCCCCAACTCCTAAACCAACTCCTAAAGCATCACCAACTTCTTCACCAACAGAAACTATTTCACCAACTCCTACACCAACACCAACTCCTTCTCCAGCAGTAACTATTTCTCCAATTCCTACACCAACACCAACTCCTTCTCCAGCAGTAACTATTTCTCCAATTCCTACACCTGTAGAAGATAAATTGCCACGAATTGAGTCTAAAATTCAAGATGATTCAGTTCAGCTAAGGCGATAAGATCCCCGACTTCTAAGATGCATTTATCATTTATGGACACAATAAATAAAAGAAGTCGGGGATCTGGATGTGAACTATTGCTATAGCTGAATACTTACGGTTTAAATTCCCACTTTTATCCATGTTAAAAAACCAGCATCATAGACAATATGAGCATAACAGCAAACAATTGGCAAGCTAATAATCACGCTTATCTGACAGCATCTCTAGGTAAAATTCGAGAGGCTTTGGTGCAGCATATTGATCCTAGTTTGCTGGGGGAAGAATTCCTAATTGATGAAAATTCAAAATCAGAAAATTCCACACTAGATGCCATTTATGATTCCGAATCATCTGCGTTAGAAGAACTTTGTGGTATTTTTGATTTGAGTGATTTTGAACACGATTTACTATTGTTGTGCGCTGGTGTAGAACTGGATGCGAGTTTTGCGGTGCTTTGTGGTGCAGCTTGTGGGGATGCAGAAAAATCCTATCCTACTTTTGGTTTAGCAATAACAGTATTAGAAAATCTGCACTGGAGTGCTTTTAGTCCCAGTGGAATGTTACGGAAATGGCGATTAATTGAAGTTAGTTCTGGCAGTGGGTTAATGAATAGCCCTCTAAGAATTGATGAGAGAATACTGCATTATTTAATGGGTGTACAACATCTAGATGCACGACTATTAGGGATGGTAGAACCTGTAGAAGTGGTGGAAGAATTAGTCCCATCTCACCAACAATTAGTAGAAAAAATTGTAGCTGCTTGGACAGTAGAAATTACAGATTTATTAAAATTGCCTGTATTACAATTGTGTGGAACAGAAGTAGCCAGTAAACGTCCCATTGCGGCTTTAGCTTGTGAATATTTAGGACAAAATTTATATACTATTGCTGCCCATAGTATACCTACTACTCCCATTGAATTAAATCAGTTTAAGTTACTTTGGGAGCGAGAAGTGGCATTAAGTAACAGTGTATTGTTAATAGATTGTGATGATTTAGAGACAGCAGATACAGCCAGGGAAGCGGCTATTGCCCATTTGTGTGAATGGCTGCATTCTCCCGTGATGATCACAACGAGCGATCGCAAACGTGCTAGACTGAGAGCTATGTTAGCCTTTGATATTGAACGCCCTACCAGCAACGAACAATATCAAGTTTGGCAAGCAGCATTAGGAACAAACACTCCATCTTTAAACGATCAAGTTGATACCTTAGTATCCCAATTTAATCTCAGCGCCCCCATCATTCAAGCCGCTTGTTCTCAAGTTCGTAGTGAGTGGCAACAGGCACAAGAATCACAACATAATGTAGATTTTAATTTACTGCTTTGGGATACCTGCCGCGCCCAAGCTAGACCCAAATTAGACGACTTAGCAGAAAGAATTGAATCAAATGCCAACTGGGATGATTTAGTATTACCAGAACCACAAATGAAAGTTCTCAAAGAAATAGCTTCTCATGTTCAACAAAGGACAAAAGTTTATCAACGCTGGGGTTTTGGTGGCAAAAGTGGTAGAGGTTTGGGAATTAGTTCTTTATTAGCTGGTGTTAGTGGTACGGGTAAAACCACAGCCGCAGAAGTGTTAGCGCGGGAATTACGACTAGATATATATCGCATTGATTTAAGTGCAGTAGTGAGTAAATATATAGGAGAAACAGAAAAAAATCTGCGTCGGGTATTTGATGCGGCTGAATTAGGAGGAGTTGTTTTACTTTTTGATGAAGCTGATGCTTTGTTTGGTAAACGTACAGAAGTGAAAGATTCCCATGATCGTCATGCCAATGTAGAAGTAAGTTATTTATTACAACGTATGGAAACTTATCGGGGGTTGTCGGTTTTAACCACTAATCTTAAAGATTCTTTGGATCAAGCATTTTTGCGGCGTATTCGTTTTGTGGTGCAGTTTCCCTTTCCCGATGCGGCCACAAGGACAGAAATTTGGCGTAGGGTTTTTCCCAAAGATACACCAACGGAAGGATTGGATTTTCAGAGGTTGGCACAGTTAAATGTAGCAGGAGGAAATATTCGCAATATTGCCCTCAATACAGCATTTTTAGCGGCTGATGCAGGGGAAGTGGTGACAATGAAACACATTTTACAAGCTACGATGAGTGAGTATATAAAATTAGAACGGGCGCTGACGGATGCGGAGATTAAAGGTTGGGTTTAGTTGATTTTTATGACAGTGAATTTTTGTTTTACCTATTAATAAATTGATGTGAGGAATATGTATATGGGTAGCCGACAACTTACTAAGAATAATAAAATTCAAGGTGAAACTTTAGCGCCAACTTCGGGGATGTTTGAGGGGCGATCGCTTGCAGTACAGGGGAAGGTAGAAAAGCCTGATTTTAAGACTTCTTTGATGCGGGCTGAGAGGTATGGGCATCATCTTGGTCAAATACACTTGCCAAGTGTCTCAACACCAAAAGCAATACAGTCTAAGAAGGGAAGCGAAACGTTACAAGAGACCCAAATACATAAGGGGCAGCAAGTCATTCAGAGAACTCCAAACAAGAAACCAAGACCAAAATCATGGCACGAAATGGATCGAACAGCACAGAATCCAGAGTTTCAAAAAAGCTTAGGCATAATGCGAGAAGCACTAAATATTGACCCAGCGCACAGGAATGACCCAAAAATTGGCTTTCCTTTTAGTCACTTCGACCATGCCTTTGGAACTAACCAAAAAGAAGAATCGGTAAAAGTAAAAGGAGGGGTAGAACACAAAAAAATAATCCAAACACCGAACGAGACTACAGATGTTGAACGAATTATGCCGATGCTACCAACTAGCTTGACACAGGGAGGTCATCTTGAACATCAACTTCGTCAAGGAGATGCAGCTAAAGCGAGTTCATCGAGTGATTCGCAAAACAAAGTGACGATGGATCGAGTTCGAGAAGCTGCTGTCGGCACAAAATTTGCCCATGATACTGGGTTATCTTTGGATAAGCTGCACCAACCATCAGCTGAGATTGACTTCCAGTCGGAGACGCCAAGTGGAAAGAAAGTGCAGTTCGATCCCTTCACCTCACCCCAATCAAAAAAGCCAACAACAAAACAACTTTTAGGTCAGCAACTGTTAGAAGAAGGAACTCTTACACAGAAGGAATTGCCAAATTCCTACAAACAAACCCCTGTTAAACGACAGCAGCAAGAGGGAATGGATAAAAAGTGGGTAAATGATGCTTTTACGAAGCATACCAATCAAAGTAAGGGAGACGGTGTGATTGGTCTTTGGGATCAAACTAGCGATTCTCAGCCACGAGTAAATGAACTCCAGCAACGCATACAAGATCAGCCTAGAGATTTTAAACCTCGCCTTCAAAATGTAGACCTAAAGCTGGATGAGGAATATGTTAAAGAAGATATGCAAGCACAGCGCGATTTGGCGAAAAGAAGAAGAAGAAAATCCATTTAAAATTTTTTGATTAAATCTATTGAGGACATCAAATTTTGTGAATTTTTACCTTGAAAAGGCTTAACATCTTATTCAATGCGATCATGTGAACGCTGACTTGTCAGTTAGCTAATCTTGAAAGCCCGTAGGTTGGGTTAAAGCATGAAACCCAACAACTCAATATTCAAACATTCCCAAAATATTACCACTGACTTCAGGAAATTCAAAAAAAACAGCAAAAATAACTGACGTGCTATCGCATTGAGATTGAAAGTAATCAGAGAAAATTAAATCTTCTATTTCAAATCTGGATAAACCTATGAAAAGCCGTATCCGTACCCACAAAAAAAGAACAAGAGAAGAAACACCGGATTTATCAAGTGTTCCATTTCCAGGGATGTTTGAGGGGCGATCGTTTGCAGTACAGGGGAAGGTAGAAAAGCCTGATGTTAAGACTTCTTTGATGCGGGCTGAAAGGTATGGGCATCACATTCAAAACACTTTGGTAGCAGAACCAAATAAAGAATATCATAACCAGACTAAGCAACCTGTAATACAACGTTGGAAGGCAAGTAATTTTTTGCCTAAAGGCAAAAAATTTTCTACCAAACTCCCATTTCTTAGAAGAAAGAAAAATATACCGCCCCAAACTTCTACAACAAACAATAACCCGAATGATCTAGTCACAGCTTTTAACCCAGGGGATAAACTATCCCAAACTTCTGCAACAAAAAATAACCCGAATGATTTAGTTGAAGCTTTTAACCCAGGTGATAAACTATACGGATTACGGGACCAAAGACCACAAGATGCTGTTAAACCAAAAGCCGGAAATATGGCGACCGTCCAAGATGAGTTAAATAATCAGTTTATTGGAACTAAAGGAATAGGTCGGATAAGCAAAACAATGGGATCTCTCGCCAAACAAAATGATCAAAATTCTGCCAACGACATTAAAAAATGGAAAAAAGGCGCAAGTTATGGGGAGGAGAAGACACCACCTAAAACACAAGAGCAACGTTTGGAGGCGTTAGAGTACAAAGAATGGCTTGAGAAACATCCAAAGTATAGTCCAAAAAATAAGATAGTTAGAGGTGAAGCATTATCTAGCCCTTACAGACAATGGGATAGGGTCAAGAAATCATGCAAAGCTGGGATAGAGTATGCAGTGACTCATGGAAAGAGAGTGCATTTTATATTGGATGACATAGACCTAGAAGCAGTAATTAATAAACAAAACTACCAGACCAAACAGCCAGAAGTGAAAGTTGATCCTATAACAGGTGATTCACAGCAAAATATAACAGCATCCGAATTAAGATTTATATATAGAAATTGGCATGATCCACTCTTCAAAAAAGGTGTGCAATTTTGGCAAGGAGGCAAAGAAGTCCCTGCGCCTTGGGAGCAAGATCCAAAATCTTGGCAGAGGTATTCTCCGAAGTCTAAAAATAGCCAGGAGGCAAAGAAGTCCCTGCGCCTTGGGAGCAAGATCCAAAATCTTGGCAGAGGTATTCTCCGAAGTCTAAAAATAGCCCGTAGGTTGGGTTAAAGCATGAAACCCAACAACTCAATATTCAAACATTCCCAAAACATCGATATTTCCTTTAACTAAATGCCTTCATACCACAGAAAAAATTGGGTATTGTTCACGCTCAACCAAACCCACCATATTCAAAACAAATACCAATTCTTAATTAGAGCCAGAGAACCCCCCGTTCCTCATGCTCTTTTCACCCTCAAACAGCAGTAAAAATCCTCTGTTTATTTCTGAAAAATCACAAAAATTACCACTCTGAAAAACAGTAACTAAGCAATATGCAAAAACAAATTCAAAAAAAACCGATGGCAAACATAGCCGCTGCGAAATCATCGCATAGTGGGTTTGCAAATCCTGGCTTTACAGTCCAGTCAAAATCAGATAAAGCCTCTCCCGACATAAAAACTCAATTGAGTCGAGCCACACGCTTTGGTCATAACATGAGCCAAATGACCGCAATGCAAACCAAAGCAGCAGAAGTAGGAAATCAGACTATTCAGCGTCAAGAAGAAAAAGAAGAACCTGAACAAATGAAGTCTGAGCAAAGTCCTGCTATTCAGCGTCAAGAAGAAAAAGAAGAACCTGAGCAGATGAAGTCTGAGCAAAGCCCAGCTATTGAGCGTCAGGCAGCTTCCCCTACTCCCACTGGTGGTAACTCCATTCCTGGAGGAGTCAGGGCAAAAATGGAAAACTCATTTGGGACGAGTTTCTCTGATGTGAATGTCCACACTGATAGCGTCCAAGCCAAGTCAATTGGAGCTTTAGCCTATACCCAAGGAAGCAACATTCACTTTGCTCCCGGACAATATAACCCCCAAAGTAAATCAGGACAGTCATTGTTAGGACATGAACTCACTCATGTTGTCCAGCAACGAGCCGGACGAGTGGCAGTACCTACCCAAACTAAAGGCGCTCCCATCAATGCTGACCCATCCCTAGAGAATGAAGCAGATGAAATGGGAGCAAAAGCCGCACGGGGTGAAGTCGCTCAAGTTCCCGGAGGAGGAAGTGCTGGAATGATGACAACTATCTCCCCAGTGCAAAACAGCACTCAACCGGTTCAGTTCTTTCTACCCATGTTAATGGGTGGTCTAGGTAGTGCATTAGGTGGTGCTGCTTCCGGTCTGATGGGTGGTTTAGCAGGTGGCGGTGGTCCTGGTGGTCTGCTCGGTGGAGTATTAGGCGGTGCTGCTTCCGGTCTGGCTGGCGGTCTAGCAGGTGGTGGCGGTCCCGGTGGAATGCTCGGTGGAGTATTAGGCGGTGCTGCTTCCGGTCTGGCTGGTGGTTTAGCAGGTGGTGGCGGTCCCGGTGGAATGCTCGGTGGAGTGTTAGGCGGTGCTGCTTCCGGTCTGGCTGGTGGTTTAGCAGGTGGTGGCGGTCCCGGTGGAATGCTCGGTGGAGTGTTAGGCGGTGCTGCTTCCGGTCTGGCTGGTGGTCTCATGGGTGGCGGTCAGAAATAACACCTGATCTGCAACTGAGGGATTTTCAACCAATAAATTCTTCAATCTTGTGGGGTGGGCATCCTGCCTGCCCTTGTCTACTTCACTCAAATGAAACTTGCTGTATATTGTTCTACCTAAGCATAAGGATATATTTATGATTAACCGACAACGTACCCAATCGAACAAGACCCAGAAACAAACATCGGCTTTGTCAATTGCTTCATCTGGAGGAATGTTTCAGTCGCCTTTGTTTGTGGTGCAGCAGCAAACAAGAGGAAATTCACAGCAGACTGACTTGAAGACATCTTTGATGCGGGCAGAGCGTTACGGACATCACTTAATTCAAACACAACCTACAGGTATTTCAACTTCAGCAGTGTTACAGCCAATGAACGCTGGCAAAAGTAGCAATACTGAAGTTATTCAAATGATGAATGGAGGAACGCAAAAAAGAAGAACTAATTACCGGCAAACACACCTGGGATCACGAGCATTTGGGAAAACCGGATCGCCAAACTTGGTAATCACGGAGCTGCATGACTCCGATTTTGGAAAAAAAGTCTCCGCAAAGCATAGTGAGTCTGAAAAGTTTAAATCAGCATATAGAGAACCACAAATTCAATACTTGCCAAATTCCGGTGGAGCGGGGATGGATGAGAGAGTAAGCACGGCCTCAACTGCCAAGATGAGGGATCAGATCCAAAAAGAAACTCCACAACACTCACAACAAGATATCCACAATTTTGTAGGGAAGGTTTCGGAAGAGAGAAGCCATGTAAACCATCTCATGTGGATAACAGAAAATAATGAAAGTCTGGCAGGACACCCAGGAGCTTTAAGCAAAGACAAACAAGATTTTAGAAAAGGAGTACCGCAAGAGCATGGCAAGAGAGATAAGCAACGTGCGGCTTGGGTTATGAACGAGTTCAAAGACTCAAGAAACAAAAAAGACCCCCTGAATAAGACCGCAAAAAAAGTGTCGATGCAGGGAAACATAGGGACTATCAACTCGATGAGCCAACCACATCCGCAACTAGTAAAAGCTAACCCAACATCTCTGAACAACGAAATACATCATGCAAAATATGGTCAACTAACGCAGTCAGGCTCAATGGGAAACAAGGAATGGAGTCCCCAATTCCATAAAGCTATTGTAGAGGCACATAATGAAAGAGAAATGTTGAAGATACGGACAGCTTACGATATGAAGCAAGAAGGTTATGGCAACCTCTTGTCAGATGGTATGCAACAGATGATTTCATCTCATAAAACAGCGGATAACGCGATAAATGAGCGGTTCAACCGCAGTAAGCCAGGTGATCTCGATTCTGGTCTACCAAGGTCACAGGCATCCTTACCAGATTCTCCAATGACACTGGATGCTATGAAGCAAAATAATGAAAAAGCGGTTACAACCAGTCCAAATCGCCGACTATACAGGGCAATAAGCAATCCGCGAACCATGATTAGACCAAACTCCAAGAGGCAAGCAAATTTGAAGAAGAGGTCATTAAATACGGATATGACGACAAATAAGAAGCAGAGGAGAGACTAACTACCCAATCAATACTATCGGGCTAACATACTGCTCTAATGTATTGCTGTCGGGATTTGTATCTACCTCTAAGGGACTTTCCGCACCATCTATTTGCACTCGCACTAAATATTGTCCCCCTTTAACTTCATAGATAGGGAATATCACCTCATTTGTTTCTTCACTGCGAGACTTGGCAATAAAGATATATGATGCAGGATTTGATGCTCGCTCGTTTAAGAACATTAACACTCGTTGTCCAGTACCAACAATCAAATCAACTTCCACTCTAAGTTTAGCTGTATAAAATCCATCGCGGTTATCTTCTAGTTCTTGTACTTCTATTTCCATCAATGTGGGACACAAAACAAAGGGCATGACATTAGAACCAATTGCTAGTTCTGGTTCAAATCGTAACCTTTTGGGAATTGTATGTAATATTTGTAGGCTTTGTACCCCGGCTCTGAGGTAACGAACTTGCTCTGTTGGTAAAGCAGATAATTCTAAACGGATTTCGTTTTCACTGATCTTTGATGGTATAAGTTTGGCATCACCGATTCTGATTTGAATGCGATCGCGCAGCGCCTGAGAAACTGATTCCCGCATTGTTTGTCTAGAAGTTTCCCGTAGTGAAACCGAATCATTATCACCGTCTAAATACTGACCACGAATAATAATATTACTACTAGTTAAAATTGGTTGATTTGTTCCCACTTCTGATGCCACTTGAGTAATTTGCGGCTGGTTGGGAGTTGTGTAAAATTCCACCCGACGCACGGGTAAGGCTCTACCACTGGTTTTATTACCTTCTATTAACACTGCACTAGCTTGGCAAGCAAAAGATAAAGCATAGGGAGTCTGAAATAATACTGACCAAACTTTTGATAATTCTTCGATATCCATCATACTGGGCAGAATTACCACTCTTTCCACTTGTTGCTCTAGGGTTGAATCTGCCAAATAACTATAAGTTGGGTTATTGACTGTCTCCCGAATCATCTCCGGTGTGATGATGGGATAGTCAACAATGGTGCGGACGGTGCTACCTAGTAGGCGTTGTGGTTCTAATTCCACCTCATTACCATAAAAACTCATTAAATAATATAGGTCTAATCCAGCTTGTGCCTGTTTAATTAATTCTCCTTTTGGACGACGGCTACGTAAATCATGATTTCGCCAAGCAGGGTTGGGAGTAGCTTGGTACAAAAAAATATTTACTCCCACCTCCGGGGTTTTACTGCCAGAAGTTTCAGGGCGTACCGTGGTTACTCTTGCTCCAGGTACATCTACTTGGATGGTAGACTGTATAATCCTGCGTAAAGTTGCGGTTACAGTGGCGATCGCTAGGTAATTACTCATAATCTTTGGCGTTGATGGCTATATGGTCAGCCAGGTTATATAGGATATAAAAATCCTGCTTATATAGTTCCAAAAAGCATAGACAAATGTCTCATGCCATTAGTTTGCCGGGAATAACCCCGACTTTCTCGGACTACAACGCCCCTTATCCTGTATCTTGCACCATTCTCAATCAAGTCTGGTGGGCATTCATTACCCACCCTACTAGAATTTACTATAGGACTACTATTTGATTTTTGAACAAGACTCAGTACACACGGAAACTCTTCTTACCTGTTCCCTGTTCCCTGCCTCTACGAAAAATATGGCTAACGCCACGCTACGCGGACATAAATCAAATCGGATCACTATAGATTGGAATTAATTGTCATCCTGTGCTGTAATTTCTACTTCTTCAATTTCACCATTATCAGTAGATTCTGCAACCATCACCAATTCATTATCTACTTGATGATTATGCCGCCATTCATCTAACACATCTTTAACTAATACTTCTTGTACCCAAATTTTAGCGACGACAGTTAAAGGTAGCGCCAAAAATAGTCCTAAAAAGCCAAAGAAAGTCACAAAAAATAGCTGAGAAATTAATGTTACTGCTGGTAGTAAAGATACCTGATGTGCCATGACTATCGGCGTGATAAAATTACTCTCAGCTTGTTGAATAAAAAAGTAGAGAACCAAGACAGCAACAGGTTTCCAGGGAGAATCTAAAAGAGCGATCGCCATGGCTGGAACTACACTCATAGTCGGACCTAAATTCGGAATTAAATTCATAAATCCCGCCAAAACTCCTAGTGCCAAAGCTGCATTAACACCCAAAATTGACAAGCCCAGCAAGCTCATCAAGCCCACCACCAAGACAGCAATAAAAGCCCCTGTTACCCATCTTTCTAGGGAAATTGCACACTGAACTAAAATTCCCTCTACTCGTCGTCGATAAAATGACGGAAATAGCCGTACAAATACTTTTCGATAAGCATCAGGATTAGCTAAAAACATCCCCGTCAAAACTAAAACTAATAAAATGTTTAGGACTATTACCAAAGAGCCAGAAACAAAAGCAAAAGAGTTTCCTAATACCCGATTGAATAAGGGTTGTATTTCCGCGATTAAGCTGTTTATATCCGGTATAAATGGTACTAATTGCTCAGGGATATGAGTTCTTTGTTCGTCAATCCAAGTATTAATGCGTTCAAAACCTTGGGGAACTCGTAAGGTGAGTTCTTGAAATTGTTGAGTAAAAGGTGGCACAATTAGCCAGAAGAAGCCGATAACACCAGCGAAAAAGATACTCACTGACAGAAAAACAGCTAATCCACGTTTCATCCCCAAGCTTTGGAAACTGCGTGCTAACCGATTTAAGGTAGTTGCTAAGACAACAGCAGCAAATATCAGTAACAGCACTTCCCGCAGTTGCCACAATATATATAAAGATATAACTAAGGCGATTAAACCAATCCATTGACCCAGTTTCACAGACTAACTCCCAAAGCTTGGTGAGATGAAATTGTTTAGCTAGGACTTACGCCAGTGTCACATCAAACATCTCTACTAGGGTTCATCAGACTACATAAATCCTGTCCATAAACCGATTTTTGACATCTGACGCACCCTACTAATATGCAAGTTGCGTAAGTCCTGTTTAGCTATGCAGGTTAGCTAATTTTAAAGGTTCTACCCAGAGACGTGCAGTTAATTTGGTTTCTGTGCTGGAATTCTCCAAAGTAAGACAGTTATCATAATTATAGTAGGTAACAAAACTAGAATTAGCGCGTTTGTTGACGTTAATGGAATCAAAAACATGGGTCCTGCATACTTAATCAAAAACGAGATTAAAGTTGAGAGCAGAAGTAGCTTCAGCAAGAACAAGATTTGATTTTTCATAAAAGTGCGGTAATACACATTTTTTTGGTGGGGTATACACGAATTTAGACTTCACTATCGAGTCTCTACAATAGATATCAGATACAAAACTTTACTTGTCCACATTCAGCCCCTGTAACTGTAACCATACTTTAAATTTATGATTGCCAAATGCTGGAATAAAAGCATTTTCTATTAATTGGAGATTTTCCCCAGACTGGATGTGATGCTTTTCGTTCCCAAATCATTCTATTTTTTTCTCATCCCCATGATCTATCTACCAGTTTCATTACTGTTATTTGTAGTTTTGTTACTGCTGCTGCCATTTATTTGGTTTGCTGTCGCAGTAGACGTGGTGGAAATTGCGGTAGCCAAGTTGGGGTTTTCTCCTAACATTGCCTTTTTATTATTGCTGCTAGTAATTATTACTAGCACAATCAATATTCCTATCTACCGCTTAGAAACTCCAGTGCAATTAGCGGATGAATTTGCAGCACTGTGGTTAAGGGAATTTTGGGGAATTCCCTTAAGGAAAATGCAGCGTTATACCGTAGTAGCCCTGAATGTGGGTGGTGGATTAATACCTGTAATCTTGGCATTATACCAATTTTCTCAGGGAAATGCGCTGGCAATTCTGTTGGTTACTGCCATTGTGACTATTGTCAGTTACTTTGCAGCGCGGGTAGTACCAGGAATTGGGATTCAAATGAATCCGATGCTTGCACCGCTGACTGCGGCGGTATCGGCAATGGTAATAGCCTCACCTCATGCGGCTCCAGTAGCATTTGCAGGTGGTGTTCTCGGTACTGTCATTGGTGCTGATTTACTACATCTCAAAGACATTCAAGCCATGAGTGAGGGGGTATTGAGTATTGGTGGTGCTGGTGTGTTTGATGGCATTGCTTTGTGTGGATTATTTGCTTTGTTATTAAGTTGAAAATAGGGAACAGGGAACAGGGAACAGGGAACAGGGAAGGTTAATAAGCCAATGACTAATGACTAATAACTAATGACAAAATTTGATTGAGGTAAATGAAAATGCCTGTAGAAACTAATAATAATAACCAGATGAAAACGCCAGGGAACAGGGAACAGGGAACAGGGAATAGGGAATAGGGAAGGTTAATAAGCCAATGACTAATGACTAATAACTAATGACAAAATTTGATTGAGGTAAATGAAAATGCCTGTAGAAACTAATAATAATAACCAGATGAAAACGCCGAAGATCCGGCAGTTTGGTGGCAGTTTTTTAATTTTACTGACTTTGTTGTTGCTGCTGAATCTGATCGTTCCCAGTATTTTTGGACCACGATTGCCACAAGTTCCCTATAGTGATTTTATTGCTCAAGTCCAAGCCGGTAAAGTAGAGAAAGCGATTGTGGGGAGCGATCGCATTGAATATTCTATCAAAACCCAAGCCCCTGAAGGTAAAAGCGTTGAACAGGTATTTAAAACTACACCTGTAGCCATTGACTTAGATTTACCGAAAATTCTCCGTGAGAATAATGTCGAATTTGCAGCACTACCACCAGCCGAAAACGCCTGGATTGGTACTGTATTAAGTTGGGTAGCTCCCCCGTTAATTTTCTTCGGAATTTGGGCTTTTTTAATGAGTCGTCAAGCTGGTGGTCCCGCAGCATTGACAGTGGGTAAAAGCAAAGCGAGGATTTATTCTGAAGGTAGCACTGGGGTAAAATTCCTGGATGTAGCAGGTGTGGATGAAGCAAAAGCAGAATTAGAAGAAATTGTTGATTTTCTCAAGAATGCGACCAAATACACCACCTTAGGGGCAAAAATTCCCAAAGGTGTGCTGTTAGTCGGTCCTCCAGGAACTGGTAAAACATTACTAGCAAAAGCTATTGCTGGTGAAGCTGGTGTTCCTTTCTTCAGTATTTCCGGTTCTGAATTTATCGAATTATTCGTTGGTGTCGGTGCTGCGCGAGTCCGCGATTTATTTGAACAAGCTAAACAACAAGCACCCTGTATCGTCTTCATTGATGAATTAGACGCTTTAGGTAAATCTCGCGGTGGTCCTGGTGGTTTCGTCGGTGGTAACGATGAACGAGAACAAACCCTCAACCAATTACTCACCGAAATGGATGGTTTTGACGCTAACACAGGTGTAATAATCATCGCTGCTACCAACCGTCCCGAAGTTCTTGATCCCGCTTTACGTCGTCCCGGCCGTTTTGACCGTCAAATTGTAGTCGATAGACCTGATAAAATCGGTCGAGAAGCAATTCTCAAAGTTCACGCTAGAAATGTCAAATTAGCCGAAGATGTGGATTTAGGAATTATTGCTACTCGCACACCAGGTTTTGCAGGTGCAGATTTAGCTAACTTAGTTAATGAGGCCGCTTTGTTAGCAGCCAGAAATAATCGTCAAGCTGTACTCATGGCAGATTTTAATGAAGCCATTGAACGTTTAATTGCAGGTCTAGAAAAACGTTCTCGTGTGTTAAATGAAATCGAGAAAAAGACCGTTGCTTATCACGAAGTGGGACACGCTATCATCGGTGCTTTAATGCCTGGAGCAGGTAAAGTTGAGAAAATTTCTGTTGTTCCTCGTGGTGTCGGTGCTTTGGGTTATACAATTCAAATGCCCGAAGAAGACCGTTTTTTAATGGTAGAAGATGAAATTCGTGGACGTATTGCCACTTTATTAGGTGGACGTTCTTCCGAAGAAATTGTATTTGGTAAAGTTTCTACTGGTGCTTCTGACGATATTCAAAAAGTAACTGATTTAGCAGAAAGGGCGATTACAATTTATGGCATGAGCAATAAATTAGGTCCTGTTGCTTTTGAAAAAGTTCAACAGCAATTTATTGAAGGTTATGGAAATCCCAGGCGTACAATTAGTCCCCAAATGACGGAAGAAATTGACCGTGAGGTGAAGGAAATTGTCGATAATGCTCATCACATTGCTTTAAGTATCCTGCACAATAACCGCGATTTACTAGAAGAAATTGCCCAGGAATTGTTGCACAAAGAAATTCTTGAAGGTAGTTATTTACGCGAAAAGCTAACTCAAGCCAAAGCACCAGATGAAATGGCTGAATGGTTGAGAACTGGTAAGTTAGATGCTGATAAACCTTTGTTGCAAACGCTTTTGGTTTAGTGTTCGATAAATGTAGGGGTTTAGCAATGCTAAACCCTTATTTTTTGGGATTTTTAATTAATTGGAATTGTCTGAATCAGGATATCCATGACACCCTTCGGGAAGTCATGATTTACTGTTTCTCAAATGCCTTTTTTCACTCTATATGTTTGTTTGTATGCTCACTTGGATTTTTTCGGTCTGTAATTTTCCTCTGTGACAGTTCAGGGTGCGGAATGTGGGTTAAAGCTATGGTTAATCCTAATATGCAGACCCCGGATTTAATCCCTCAAATTTAGACCTGAATCCTTACGGATTAGCTTACCTTTGGGTAGGACATACTAATGGTGTCCAAATTCAAATTCTTGGGACTTTAATTTTTTATTCGGTATTGAATCAATTAGTTTCAGAAGTAGCGAGCGCCCTTAACCAACCAAAAGAGAAAATCTCAGTCGAAATGGTGTTTAGGAGTCTATATTATGTTGCCAAAGCGGTCGCTAGGGGAGAAAACCCCGATGTCGTCACCTATTTAGTTGAACGAGCCAAATTATTTGGCTTGGTTAAAGCTACCAGGAAACGACACCGAGCGACAGAACAGATTAGTCAACTAATTTGGCAATCAGTTCCTTTAAGTTGACACCAATGAGCATTGCTAAACCCCTACTGACTGTTATATTGAAACTACACTGGCAGAAAAAGCAAAATCATTTGCTGTGAGACTGTTAGCATTAATTCCTACTAACAAAACGATTTCTGTAGTGTTAATTTTCAGCAAGGTATCAGATCCCATTTGTTCTTTGATTACTTGACCAAAGTTAAGGATTCCAACACCACCAAAGCCGATTTTATCAACTCCAATTGTGAAATCTGTAACGGTGTTTTTGCTGGTTGGTAAACTACCATTAGCCACCCAAAACTGATCAGCACCAGCACCACCTGTAAGTTTATTACCTCCTTGTTCTCCAGCAAAAAGGGCATCATTACCGTCACCAGCAGATAGCAAATCATTCAAGTTGGAAACTAATTTGTCATTTCCAGAACCACCAAAAAGCCGGTTATTGCTACCTTTACTGGTGATATTGTCGTCACCTGAACCACCAAATAATAATTGATTTGAACCTTCAATTACTGTTAGTTCATCTGCGTCTGCTGCTCCGAACATAATGTTAGTTGCATCAGCTTCAGCTACAAATAACTGATCTTCACCTCTACCACCATTAACGATGGTTTTGTGAGCAGGTCCATCTACACCAACGATGACGGTATCATCACCATCTCCTGCGGAAACGAAAGAGTCACTATTAACTGTGACCAAATCATTACCATCACCTGCAAAGATGTTGTTATTATTTGTGGCATTTATAGTATCGCCTCCACCACCTGCAAATAATGTTTGTCCTGATTTTGGGTTGAGTTCTTCACTATTGGGAGTACCAAATATTAGTTGTGCAGGTGGTTGATCATCGTTCAGAATAGTGACTAATTGTTCTCCTAAAATTAGAGAACTATCATTAACATCAGATAAAACTATTTTGAAAGTATCATCAGCTTCAATCTGAGTATCTCCAACAATAATCACTTCAACCGTTTTGTTAGTTTCTCCTGGTGCAAAAGTTAGAGTTCCAGATGTGGAGACATAATCAGGTGTGGTACTAACTATTTGTCCTCGCAATTCTCCACCAGGATTTGCTGTGGTGTGGATGTTGAAGTAGTAAGGTGTATCTGCACCTGTAGCGGCTGATTTTAAGGTTTCAATCTCTTCAGCAGTTAGTCCTTCACTTGCTTCCCAAATTCCTGTGATGATGGTTTTACCATTTTCAACGGTGATTTGTTTATCGTCATCTGCGAGGATGTCAAAATCTACGGGACCGTTTGCACCTCTAGCAGCATTGTGAATGTGTGCCAAGGTTACGTCATCGTCAGTTGTAGCTGTTTGATTGTTAAAGTCCAGTCCGGTGACTTCTAATCTATATGTGAAGGTTGCAGCTTCTGTATCCAGTTCTGCACTAGCTACACCAGTAGCGGTGGTGGTAATTCCTGGAACTTGTTGACTACCTTCTAAAATCGCTTCAAATACTTCTTTGGTGGGGACAAAAACAGGTGTTTCATTAATAATTTGTCCTCGCAATTCTCCACCAGGATTTGTTGTGGTGTGGATGTTGAAGTAGTAAGGTGTATCTGTACCTGTAGCGGCTGATTTTAGGGTTTCAATCTCTTCAGCAGTTAGCCCTTCGCTGGCTTCCCAAATTCCTGTGATGATGGTTTTACCGTTTTCAACGGTGATTTGTTTATCGTCATCTGCGAGGATGTCAAAATCTACGGGACCGTTTGCACCTCTAGCAGCATTGTGAATGTGTGCCAAGGTTACGTCATCGTCAGTTGTAGCTGTTTGATTGTTAAAGTCCAGTCCGGTGACTTCTAATCTATATGTGAAGGTTGCAGCTTCTGTATCCAGTTCTGCACTAGCTACACCAGTAGCGGTGGTGGTAACTCCTGGAACTTGTTGACTACCTTCTAAAATCGCTTCAAATACTTCTTTGGTGGTATCGCTGACGGGAGTAGCGGTAATGGGGATAGTTTGATAATTAACGGTGACAGATTCGGTGCTTGCTTCGTCCAGGAAAACTGTAAAGGCTTTGGTGTTAATCCCGCCATTTCCTTCGGATGTGGAAATGTTTATTCCTTGTATTTGCAGAGAGAAGATATCTGTGGCTGTCAAACCTTCTTTATCTGTAGCAATCACTTTTACATCTAGTTGACCTACATTTTCACCTGTGGGAGTACCAGTAAAGGTTCGAGTTATCTCATTGAATTTTAACCAATCTGGTAGTGAACTACCATCAGCTAAGGTTGCTGAATATTTAATTCTATCAGCAATAATTCCTTCATTTATTAGTGTATCTGCAAATCTTTCAGAAACTAATTGATGCAGTCTTGTACTGGGGTGAACTCTGTCCCAAAACGCATATTCATCAGGATTAACATCACCAGTTGCATTAATCAGAGGTTGGGTAAGATTAGTGAAGTTGTAATCTTCTGGATTGGCTTGAACTGCATCATTCAAACCGAAGATGTCTACTAAAGATGTATCAATGTTGAGTCCGATTTCCAGATTATCTAAGGCTTGACTTAAAGCATTGTTAAAAGCAAGAGAAATGGCTCTACCATTGGCTGAATTATTATTCTCAATGCTTAAAGGTGTAGCACCTAAATCTGTTAAGTTAGCAACAACAAATTCCTTTCCACCTAAACTGCTTAATGTCGCGATCGCATTACTAATATTCGTCACTGCATCAGTCACAGCTTGAAAAGGATCAGCCGGAGGATTAAGGAAATCGTTAGCACCAGCCCAGATGAAATACAGTGTATCTTCACTAACAGGAGTATTAGCATTAAGCGTTTTAAATTGCTCAATTTCTGTTAGTAATCCTGGTACTGTATAACCTCCAAAAACGTTATTTAATCCTGTATTTGCTCCACCAAAAGCGAAGTTTTTTACTGATTCATCACTAAAATTGAGATTATCCCTAAGGTAATCTATCCAAACTGGTCCATTGGAAAAACGCCCTTGGTAATAGGGTGGAGGTGGAAATGTATTACCTGAAGCTTGATAGAGATTCCCTGTATCAGAAAGGCTATCACCAAAGACAACTATATCTTCAAAGGGATTAATTGCATCTGGATCTGAGAAAATATTGTTAGCAACCGTATATCTAAAAGCAGAATTTGCTTTAGCATTTTGGTCTGAAAGGGGATTATTAAGAATTGGTGATTGATTCATTGTAGATACTGATTTTTTTCAAACTGTAAATGTTTTGATATTCCCTTAATATCAAAATCTTCTTTTTTATCCCCAAGTGATATCTTTCAGTTAAAAGAGTAAATAGACATTTACCCAAAAAATAAGGATAGAATTTTATCTATCCATCCTATCGAAGTATAAAAGTTATTTTAAAAATCTGCAACCCTAAAAAATTTACTAGGTTTACCAGGGATTTTTGGCAATGTCTGAGCTTAACCAAAGCTTAACCAGCTAAAAACTTCTGTGACTGTTAGTTCCAAGTCTATACCTGTCAGGATCGGTAATTTATCATCACTTTCATATAATTCCACTTTTTGTTCAGGAAACACAGCTAATACACTTTCTTCATCTGGGTTCATCAACCATCCTAATTCTGTACCATTGCGGGAACAATGCAATAATTTAGTTAGCACCTTTTTTTGTTGTTGCTCTGGAGACAGAATTTCAATTACCCAGTCAGGATGAATTTCAAAGCGGTTACTGATTTTCCCTGATGCAGTTTTAGGGATTCTTTCCCAGCGGAACACCGCTATATCAGGCACAATTGTATCACCACCAAAAGTACAGCGTAGTTCTGGGAAAGCATAAGCTATTTTTTGAGTTCTGGCTTTGGCATTGATAACTTCAATTAAATTAGCCTGAAGTAAGCTGTGTTCACCCTGTGGCATAGGTTTTTGTGTTATTTCTCCGTTAATAAATTCTGATGCTGGCTTAGTTTCTGGTAGTTTCAAAAACTCATCTAGTTTAATTTGGCGAGCGTTAGCTATAGTCATATTCGGTTATGAGAAAGTATACACCGATTTTAAATCATTCTTGAATAATAAGATCCCCGACTTCTTTGAGAAATCGGGGATCTAGTGATATGAGTAATATTAACTCCGTTGCCAAATTTTAATAGTTTTATCCGAACTGCCACTGACTAACATTTCTCCAGATGCCGTAAATACTAAAGCTGTCACAGTGTTAGCATGACCTGTAAAAGTTCCTAATAATTCCCCCGTTTCCAAATGCCACAATTTGATAGTTTTATCAGCACTGCCACTAGCTATAATTTGTTCATTAGGACTAAGGGCAACTGCATAAACTTTATCTCTATGACTTTTAAGAGTGTGAATTAATTCCCCAGTTACTAAATTCCAAACTCTTAGAGTTTTATCTTGACTACCACTCACCAAAAATTTAGCATTAGCACTAATTGCCAAAGAATTAACAATATGAGAATGACCCATCAGCGTATGTATTAGTTTAATGTCTTGCTGATTTTTCTTATTTAGTGAAGATGTTAACCGCCAAACTTTGATTTTACGATAGCTGCCTGTAATCAAAATTTTACCATCTTGACTTAATACCATTGAATGGGCTGCGGTATCATCTAAACATAAGGTATTTTCTACTTGGCGATCGCGTAAACTCCAAAACAAGATTTTTCTGTCATCTCCACCAGTTGCTAACATCTTACCATCTGGAGTAAATGCCACACAACGTACATTTCCATGATGGGTATGCAGAATATCAATTAAATCCAATGCCCCAGTATGCCAAATTTTAATTGTGGCATCTGCACCAACACTAACTAAAGTTTGTCCATCTGTGCTAAAAGCCAAAGAATTAACTTCATCTACCACCCCAGACATAGACCAAGGAGATTCTGATAATGTCTCAATTAATTGACCTTTAGCTAAATCCCATAATTTTGTCTCCCCACGACTACCACTAGCTAAAATTGGGATAGTTTTTACATGATCACCACCAAATTCATTCACCATCAAAGCCTTTATAGAATAGGCTAAACAGTTAATTCCTCTAGTGTGTGCCTTTAATGTTTGCCAACATTCCCAATCTCCAATGATATTTTTTTGCGGATGTTCTGATGGCAATGTTTGAATTATTTCAGCCACCATTTTATCCTCGTCGGGAGGTAGATCATATTGCTTTCCGTCTAGGGATTGTAAATACCAATTTAATCCCCCCGCATACAATAAGCTACTAGGGTGAACATACAGCTTTGGTTCAAAAAATCCTAATTGACTGGTAGGTAAAAAACCAGTGATAACAGTTTGTTTCTGGTATCCTAATTTAGTATTTCCTGGATAGAACAAACACAGAAAAATTAAAACTTGGTGGTTTTTCACATCTTCTTGTGTGACAGACCAGCGAATTTTGTCTTTTTTAATTCCGTTAAAACTTTCTCCATCTGCTACATGAACTTGAATACTTATCTTTGGATTATTAGTCAACCAATAACTAAACTTACTTTCACCACGCAAATTTCCCTCATCATCCAAAACCATATTTTCTAAAGTGTCTTGCGGCACTTTTTTCACTAATTTACCTAGCCGTTCTGTGATTACTTTATCTACAATTTGTTCACGGACAAGATAATCTTCTGCTTGAGTTTGAAAATATATAGGAAAAGGAATTGTCCAGTCTGGTGGTTCAGGATATTCTGGAGGCATAGGGGGAGGATTTTTGGCCAGAATTTCCGCCTGTTGACGAGAACATTCCAAAATTTTAGCCAATGAATCGCCTTCAAATACCATAATTTCACTGTGACAACCTTTGACTTGACCTTCTAAGAGAGATAGATCAATTGTCTTAGGTTTTTTCACCCGTTGGAGGAAGTCCGTTTGTTGAGCTTTTAGTAAGCTAATCCAGTCGATCTGCATGATAGTGGCACAGTCTTGCATACTTAAGGTAACTTATACCAAAGCAATTACACAATTTAATCAATTCTAGTTAAATAAAAATTAAGTAAATTTTACAGTCTAATAGAATACAAAATTATATTTATGTTGATGGTAAATATACTTCTGAATATTCATTAGCTATTTGCACAACTCATTTAGTAGGATATAGAGATTTAAATGATTTCCATAAATTCTAACTAACTCAGAAAACAACTTACTGTTTCTAGAGAAACAGTTATGGGAAAGAATGAGTGTATGTCAATAAATCAAAATTTTTGGTCAGATAATTTCTGAAATTGAGCAAACCAGGATATATTAATTAGATGTGTAACCAAAGCATCTATCTGAGAAAATAAATATGTCAACCACATCTTACATTTTTGTAGCCGGGACTAGTCGTGGTGTTGGTCAAGAAATCGCTAAATATTTGATAGCGCACAATATTAAAGTTAAAGCACTCCTGAGAACAGAAACTGCTGCTAAAGAATTAGAAGTTATTGGCGTTCATCCAGTTTTAGGAGATGCTTTAAATATCGATGATGTTGAACGGGCAATTTTAGAAAATGAACCTATTCAAGCTGTCATCAGTACCCTTGGTGGTTTACCTACAGATAGTGTCAAGCCTGATTTTATTGGTAACAAAAATTTGATTGATGCCGCAGTAAAAGCGGGAGTGCAGAAGTTTATTTTGGTAACTTCTATTGGTAGCGGTGATAGTGTAGTTGCTATGCCTCCCCAAGCTTTAGAAGCACTTAAACCAGTTTTAATTCTCAAAGAACAAGCCGAACAATACTTAATTAATAGTGGACTCAACTATACAATTATTCGCCCTGGTGGTTTAAAATCAGAACCCGCTACAGGAAATGGCATTTTAACCGCCGATCCGCGTATAGTGGGTAGTATTCATCGTGCTGATGTTGCCCAGTTAGTTTGTCGGTGTTTAAATTCAACTAATGCTAATAATCAGATCTTATCAGCATTAGATAGAAATATGATTTATCCAGGTTTACCAGAATTTGTAGAGTTTAATTTGGATTAGTTTTTGGTGATTGGTGATTCAATTGTGGATTTTGGATTTTGGATTTTGGATTGTATTGTGCGGCTTCCAACCTAAAATCTAAAATCTAAAATCTAAAATTTCTTGCCCTGTCACCTATAGTCAGCTTTACAATCCTAATACTTGCTTTGATTTTTCAAGTACCTCCTTGGGGCGGAATGGTTTAGTCAAATATAAGTCTGCGCCTACCTCAATTCCTTTTTGTTTATCAAATTCCTGTCCCTTAGCTGTCAATATCACTATGTAGATATCAGTCATTTGTAAATCATTTTTAACAATGTGACAGACTTGCAGACCATTCATTTTAGGCATCATGACATCAAGAAAGACTAGGTTCGGTTTTTCAGTTTTGATGGTTTCCAGTGCCTCTTCTCCATTTCTGGCTGTTAGGAGTTCAACTCCCTCGTCTTCTAATTCTTCTAGGGCTTGTTCCATCAAAATCAAAATATTAGGTTCATCATCAACAATGAGAATTTTTTGAGACATAAGGAATTAGGTGACAGGTGACAGGTGACGGTGTAAGAGGACGTTTGTAAAGTCCCTCATGGTGTATCAAACAATCTCTAAGAGGCAAGAGTAACTAATTTTCAGTTTACGCGATTACCGATCAGATAACATAATGAAAACTACATTCTCTAATTCCTTCTCAAACCGTAGGGCTTTCACTAAGTCACCTTCTTGAGAGAGGATAGAATCAATGATGATCATGTCAGGTTTGATTGATAGGGCTTTATTAATACATTCTTGCGGATCAGAAGCTTCAATCACACTGTATCCTTGAGTGTGTAGTACATCTGATATGGTTTTTAAGGTTGAAGCATTTTTATCAACAACCAATACCTTTTTATTGGAAGTAACTTGGGAAAGTAGTGAGCCAATTTCGCGCAAGAGTTGCTCTGTATCAATGGGTTTAGTGAGATAGCGATCAATCCCAATGTGATAGCCCCGTTCCTTATTTTCAATAATTGATAACATGATGATCGGAATATCTGCGGTCTGAGGATCATTTTTGAGGACGGCTGCCACATCAAACCCGTTGATTTGGGGCATCATTACATCTAAAAGAATCAGATCAGGACGGTGTGTTTTGATTTGATGAATTGCATCTACGCCGTCTTTTGCTTCCCGGACGTTGTAACCTTCGTTTTCTAGTTGTTGACGCAGTAGTTCTCGAATATTGACATCATCATCAACTACCAAAATGGTTTTGTGGTTTTCGTTTTGTAAAGTGTTTGTGGTGATGACGTGATCTTTGAGTTGTTTAACCAGAGCATCCAGATTCAAATTAGAACTTGTTTGGTGGATATCGCTGAGGTCGGTGGGAATAATAAACGAGAATGTGCTGCCTTTTCCCGGTTCACTCTCTACCCAAATCCTACCACCGTGATGATCGATGATTTGTTTGCAAATGGGTAGTCCTAACCCTGTACCTTTGGGTTTATCGGTGAGGGTGTCACCAACTTGCCGGAATTTCTCGAACACTTTCGGTTGGTCTTCTGGTGCAATGCCAACACCTGTATCAATGACGCTGATGCAAACACCATCTTTCCCTTGTTTGACGCGACAGGTGACAGAACCAGATGTGGTAAATTTAACGGCATTAGAAATCAGGTTGATTAGGACTTGTAGCAGTCGATTGCGATCGCCTACTATCTGCGGTAGTCCGGGTTCAATCTCTTTGAGCAACTGCAAGCCATTGGTTTCAAATAATGCTGCTGTGGAATTGCTTGCCCAATCTAATAATTCGCTGGCATCGAGGGGCTGCATTTGCCATTCCACCTTCCCTGCTTCCATTTTGGCGATATCTAAAACATCGTTAATCAAGGATGTCAGCCTTTCTGCTTCCGCAACAATAATGTTGAGATTGTCAGCTACTCGTTTAATGGTTTTCTGAAGCTTGCGGTCTTCGGTAGAAAGCATGGGGAAAACACTGGTTTCCAGCTTTTCTTTAATGATGGAGGCAAAACCGAGGACAGAAGTCAATGGTGTTCGCAACTCATGGGAAACTGTGGAGATGAAGTCAGTTTTCATCTTGTCAACTTCCTTTTCTGCCGTGATATCCCGAATTAGCAGTGCTGAACCAAAACAAGTAGCGGGTTCCTTGTCTGCTGTTCTTTTGAAGACGGCGGTGGCCACTGCTTGGCCAATACGTTCCTTAGCCAGTGGGACTTCTGACGCAAAGACCTCTCCAGGATGGGTTTGAGTGCGTTCCACCAAATCTGCTAAACCAGAGATGGGCAGTTCCTGGTAATGTCCATTCATGCTGCTGGTTGTCAATCCATACATGACTAAAAAAGCAGGATTAAAGTGAGTGATCAGTCCACTAGTGTCTATTACTAATAAGCCATCCGCTAAGTTATCCAAAATAGCATTTAAACCCTGTGCTTCTGCTAGGGTATTTTGTAGGGCGGCTGTCCTTTCTATAACTCTGGCTTCTAGTTCTTGATTCAGTTCCCGCAAAGCAATTTCTGCTTGTTTGCGAGCAGTAATATCGGTATTAATTTCTAAGGTGGCACATGGTTGACCAGATAAATCTCGTTGCACTGTCCAGCGACTCTGAACAATAATTGATCGACCATCGCGGGTGGTGTGTTGTACTTCACCTTCCCAGATTCCTTGTTGCCAACACTCTGCCTCGATTTCTTCTAGAGGTTTAGGAAAGACCGTCTTTAACAGGTCGTGACTGATAGCTTGGTTTTTCACTTCGTTAGCAGTCCAGCCGTAGAGCCTTTCTGCTCCTTGACTCCAGTGAGTAATGTAATCAGTGAAGTCACGGACAATGAGGGCATCACTGGAATTATTTAACATATCCAAGAGACGGTGATTTTCGGCCTCTGCTAACTTGCGGTCGTGAATATCTGTGCAAGTACCAATCCATTCCCGAATCCTGCCATCGTCTGCTAAGACAGGCGCACCACAAACAAAGAAGTGACGGTAAGAGCCGTCTTTGCTACGAATTCGGTATTCAACTTCATAGAGAGTACGGTTAGCCACAGCTGCTCCCCAGACTTGAGCGGTGTGACCGCGATCTTCAGGATGAACGGCATTAATCCATCCTCCATTGGCGGCTTCCTCTAGACTTTGACCTGTATAGGCGATCCAGCTTGCTAGTTCAAAGCAAATTCCTTCTGGTGTAGATACCCAGACAATTTGTGTGGTAGCTGTCACCAAAGATCGGTATCGTGCTTCGCTCTGTTTGAGAGTTGCTTGAGCATTTTGGCGTTCTTGTTGGGCGCGTTGGAGACTGCTCAAATTTTCGACACTACACCAGAGTAGGCGATAGCTTCGCTCGCCTTCGGCATCGCCATCCTTTTCCATCATCACTCCGGAAATCCTGACCGGAACTAGATGCCCGTCTTTATGGATATACTCCTTTTCATAAGGTCCATAGCAAGCAGTTGGTGCTAAATTCTCTACCATAGCTTGCTCGCTGGCAGCATATTTTTCAGAAGTAATCTGCCAGTGGTTGAGATTCAAGGTTTCGGAAACAGTACGCCCCAACATGGCAGCATAAGCAGGGTTAACATCAATCAGCGTTCCATCTGTTCGACAAAGTAAAAGACCAACTGGACATTGTTCAAATAGCTGACGATTATATTTATCAATTTGGTTGGACATAATAATTTGTAATTTGTAATTCGTAATTTGTAATTCGTAATGGGGGAAAAATAAATTCAGAATTCAAAATTCAACATTCAAATTTAACAAACTTCTGCCTCCTATTCTCTATCACCTTTTATCTCATCAATTTTCGTAGGACAATAGAACCAAGATAACAAAGTGGTGTAAAGCTTTAAAGAAATTGGGTAGTGTAAGAACATCTGGTAAATTTGCTCAGGAGACTCAGCTAAAACCTCTGTATTTTGATGTGAAAGTCGCCGAATTAATTGAGCATGACGGATTAGTAAATCCGTTGGTTTGAGTATAGGAATAGTTGCAGAAATGAATCCATCGGCATCAGGTGTAGGAGATGATTCAGGAGTGGTAATTGGTGGTGCAGTTTCTACTTGTGGGGCAAAATTCATGCCATTCTGCTCTTTAGAATTGGCCACTTCTGCACAACTCACCGGAATCTGTATCCAGAATTCTGTCCCTTCTCCCGGTTGAGAACGACACTTGAGAAGTCCTCGATGCCTGTCCACAACAATTTGGTGGCTGATGGCCATACCTAACCCTGTTCCTTTGCCTACCTCTTTAGTGGTGAAGAAGGGATCATACATCCGTCGCATTACCTCCTCCTTCATCCCCTGTCCGTTGTCTGTAATGCGAACCACCACCCCCTCGTTTTCAAGAATTTCAGTGCGAATGGTGATTTGAGGAGTATAGGTAGATATTTCTTGATGTTCCATTTTTTCCTCCAAGGCATCAACAGCATTTGACAGGATGTTCATAAATACCTGGTTCAACTGTCCGGGATAACATTCAATCAGGGGAAGTTTTGCATAGTCTTTAGAGATTTCTATGGCTGGACGGTGAATACCTGCTTTGAGTCGATGGTGAAGAATCATCAGTGTCCCATCAATACCATCGTGAATATTGACAGGTTTCATTTGGGCTTCGTCATGACGAGAGAAGTTTTTCAGGGATTGGACAATTTCTACTATGCGATCAGTACCTAACTTCATTGAATCCAGAAGTTTGGGAAGATCCTGGATAATAAATTCCAAATCTATATTGTCTAACTCTGATTGCAAAGCTGGGGGAGCAACAGGTAAAAATTTCTGATAGTCTTGTAACAAATGTAATAGGTCTTTGGCGTATTCGGCAACATACCTTAAATTGCCACAAATGAAGTTCAGTGGGTTATTGATTTCGTGAGCGACTCCGGCCACAAGTTGCCCTAGACTTGACATTTTTTCGCTTTGAATTAACTGGGTTTGTGCCAGTTGCAAGTCACGGAGAGCTTGCTGAAGTCTCTGGTTTTGGGCTTGTGCTTGTGTGGCGGCATGAGTGCTTTGCTCGTAAAGTAAAGCTTTTTCAATAGCGATCGCGGTTTGCGTGGCAAAGATACTCACTAGCTTGAGGTGTTCAGCTTTGTATACGTCCGTTTTCTGTGTGCCAATAGCGATCGCTCCCAGTATTCTTTCCTTCGCTTTCAACGGTACACAAATCAAAGCGCCAACGTTTTTCTGCTCCTCTAATCGCGGGTCAGTTTGCACATCATTGATCAGTTCTGCTCGACCAGATTGCACAATGCTACCAATAATTCCCTTACCAGGTTCTGGCTGATTGCTGTCAAAAAACACGCCAAATTCCGCAATAGTTTCAAATACTGTTCCATCTGAATTAAGAAGCAGAATCATCCCTGCTGACGATGCAATTAATTGACTCATTTCCTGAAGTACGAGTTGGGCAATCTGTCGCGTATTCAAACTCGTTGTCAGTTGAGTCGAAATATCCTCAAATAAATCAATTTCCTGGTATCTTTCTAACAGTTCTTTAGCGAGTTCTTTTTTCTCTGCTTCCTGTTTTCCTAGAACTGAGAGCAAATTCGCCACTATGATTGCTTGTTTTTCCCCAACTACCCAACCGATGATTTCTCCTGACACCTCAATTGGATATCTATTTTCTGAAGTTTGCTCTCCAAAACTCATCACTTTTGTGCCGTCTACTAGTTCGATGTCCAGGGCAATGCTAAACTGATGTACTAAGTCCTGAATCAGAGATAGCAACTCCTTTTTGTGAAGAATCTTTTTAAGGTTAACTGTGGGCATGATACACCTTATTTTAATAAAAATTAATTAATGTAATTAAAAATTGTAAAAGCAGGATTTTATCTGGGTTTTTAGGTTACAATTTGGCAGATCCTTTTGCAACCTGGTATTATTTATCTATTCCCCGGAGAGTTGTAAAAATATGGTTCTTTTACGCGCACCATCTAATTCAAAAAATAAGACAGCTTGCCAAGTTCCTAATCCTAACTTACCATCAACAATAGGAATTACTTCACTAGTGGTTAACATCATTGCCATGAGATGAGAATGAGCATTGATAGGTTCATCTTCAGGAACATCTCTTAAATGCAAGTCGTTATGTAAATATTTATCTCCTTCTGGTGCTAATTTTTGTAAAAATACTTTGACATCTTCCAACAGTCTAACTTCATTTTCGTTGATAGCTAAGGCAGTTGTGGTATGCCGAGAAAATACCAATACCTGACCGTTGTTAATTCCTGATGTATCTACAAATTCTTGGATTTGTGGGGTGATATTATGAATATTTATTCCTGGTTCAGTGGTGATTTCCAGTAATTTGTGAATAATTGGCATGGTTTGAGTTGGGGATTTGTCAATATTAAACCGCAGATACACGCGGATGCACGCCGATATTATCTGTGTTTATCCGCGTCTATCTGCGGTTATGATAAGATAATTTGTAATCCTTTGACTAATCTTTCTATCCCTGCTTTTGCTGTATCTTGTTGCAATGCACCATAAGCAACGCGCAGATAACAACCGTCTTCCATCCCAAAGGTTGTACCAGGTATGACTGCTACTTGATGTTCCTGAATCAATCTTTTCACTAATTCCAAAGCATCCATTTGGGTATGCACTTTCAAGAAAAAGTAAAAAGCACCATTTGCGGATGTGATAGTACATAAACCTTGGAGTTGGTTGAGTGCATCAATAACTATTTTCCGAGTTTGGGCAATTGTTTTTATATTATCTCTTAAATAATCTTCTTTTGCTTGTAATGCTCCCAATGCTGCATACTGAGAAATCACAGGGGGACAAATCAAAATAGTATCTTGCACTTTTTTGACAGCGTTTAATAGATGTTGAGGAATTAGCATATAGCCAATTCTCCAACTAGCAAAACCATAAGCTTTAGAAAGACTATAAAGGGAAATTGTATATTCACTACTTCCCGAAAATGCACCGGGTGAAATGTGCTTTACTCCATCGTAAGTAAAATATTCATAAGCCTCATCACTAATATGATAAATACCTCGTTCCCGACAAATTTCATTAACTTGTTTTAATGCTGCTTCTGAATATACTACACCTGTGGGATTGTTAGGCGAAATTGTGACAACAGCACGAGTTTTATTTGTAATTGCTGCTGCTATAGCTTCAGGCATTAATTGATATTTTTCGTCTGTTCCTACTAATACAGGATGACAACCAGCCATTGTAATTGCCATTTCATGATTGAAATAGTAGGGAGTATTTAAGATAATTTCATCACCTGAGCAAGTAATAGCTAAAATGGCATTCATAAAGCCCATATTGCTGCCGGCTGTGACAACAATGCAATTTTTATCGTTAATTTCAATGCCGTTAAATGTTGATAATTTGGTTGTTAATGCTGTTAATAATGGGGGAATACCTTCAACGGCTTTGTAAAGATTGTTTGTTGAGTCGTTGAGGAATTTTGGTAATAGTTCTATTGCTTCCGCTGGTGGGTTATAGTGAACTACACCCTGTCCTAAAGAAATTGTACCGGGAGAGTTTTTGATTAGTTCGCCAACTACGGGAATAATTGGCGATTGTACCGCATTCATGCGAGATAATTTATTATTCATAAGTAATAAGTAAAGAAGGCAGTATTGTTGATGAAACTTTTTAATTTGTTGCTTGTAAAATTTTTATTAGCAGCCTAATCACGCCAGCGATGAGGCGGTTTAATTGTTGGTTTATACTCAATTCCCCCTAATTCTGCTTCTGCTTCATGCAGTTTCTCGGAATCATCCAACAATTTCAAGAACATAATCCAAGTCAACTGGGGAAGTCGGTCTAATTCTCCATTTAGACCTTTAAGTAACTTGGCACAATTAAATATAAAACCTCTCTCCAAACCTCTCCCCTACCAGGGGAGAGGCTTTGACTCCCCCTTCCCTACTAGGGAAGGGGGCTGGGGGGTTAGGTTTATATTATATTTTTTAACGCCCACTTACTTATCTGTCCGCATGATATCACGCGCTGATTTTACCACGCTTCCTAGTTTTTGGGCGGTGGTTACGGGTTTATCGTTTTGTTTGGTAGTGCGTTTTGGCATCCTGAATTAATTATACCTAGCTTTAAAATCTTTAAAATTTCGTTGAAAAGTGTACATTAATCGTTGAATTTCATTTACTTGTCTAGGAATGATATTATGCTCCCACTTCTTTCGATGACTACTCAGCAATTTTTCAATATTATCTGAAGTTCTATTAGATATAAAATATATGTCTTCTTTTACATTCAAATCAGAAGCTAATCCTATAAAACTCCTACCCAAGTGTAATTGTAAATTGGATGTATAGTGCTTGCATTCGACGGCTATAATTACTTTTGTATGTCTAGGTTCATAGACCAGATTTCTACAGTTTCTAGCCTCTTCTTGTAAGATAACAGATAAATCGCATTCATGAGCAACTTGTGATCGTCCCTGAATCATGATACCCACATGAGCTTCTAACACAGGTTTATTATCAAATTCTATTACAGCATGAGTATAAGGTTGTGTTGTTACATAAATTTGCCCTGGACTCCTACGAAAAATTAAAGATTGAACTTCTTGTTCAAGGGGATTCTGAAAACTGATATTTGCACCTTCATTTTTAGCCGCTCTAATCAAAATACTAAAAATATAAGCTTCGTATAAATCTGATAAATCTGTTGAACTACTAAAACCTAGATTCACTAAATTTCCTATTCTACTTTTAATTCCTTGAAGTAAAGATGAATTAGATGAATTAACAGACATTATTTTTGAACCTCCAGGCGCAGAGAATTAAGTAAATTTTGTAATTCTTCAGCTTCTTGCTGACGTAGTTTTGCAGATTCATAAGGAAAAATAAATTTACGAACTTCTTCTTTTTCATCGTCTGAACTAAACAATATCTGTGCTTCTAGTCGTGAATCTGACATTTCTTCTATTAGGAATTTTCCCAATTCTTTTTCCAAGTCAACTCTATTTATAATTGCTCTTTCAAAAGCTTCTAATAATATCAATAACTTTTCTTGTGCAGAATAATCTTCTCTCTTGATTCTAGGAGTTTTTTTTTGCTTTGTCTTTTCTAATCTACCTTCTATGCTGACTATTTTACCCTCACGAATAGAATCATTTACTTCTTGTAGAACCCATCCCATTTTATAGTAATCAATTATTTCTTCAATTTGAAAATATAAATTTTCATATTCTTGTATATCCATAAGTATCCTTTATGCTGAATAAAGTAAACTTTGCAATTGGTTCACCGCGTCCCTCAACTCCTGAATACCCCCAAACCTTTGAGCAATTTTCACCACATTACCATAATTATCAAACTCCCGATTAGCCTTAAAAGTCGTGGGAATATTAAACTCCTCAACCCCCTTCTCTACATACTTATCTAAAAGTATTTCTAAAATTGCCCTTGCTTCCTCCCCATATTGTGCAAAAAAGTCAGACTTACCACGACGTAACCTTTCAGCCGATTGTTTGTAAGTCAAAACTGGAGCATCAAAGGCAATATGACATAATAAATCAAAAGGATCAGCTTCAGGAAAATTTGTAACTACTTTTAACTCATCAAAATCAATCCCAATATCTGCCAACAAATCAATAATTTCTACCCATTTTTCTGGAACTACCCAATATCAAAGCTTATCCCCCTAGACAGCCAATATACCAAAGCTGCCAATTCCACCAAAAATGATCAGGCAATTTAGCAACACGGAAATCAATCTGTCAACGCGTATAATTACTTAATAGACAAAAAAAATCGGGATGACTGGATTCGAACCAGCGGCCCCTGCGTCCCGAACGCAGTGCGCTACCAAACTGCGCTACATCCCGCCACAAAAATGGCAATATAAACTAATAATACCACAACCAGCACAAAATCACAAATCTTTCATCTTCCACAGATGACTTTGCTTGCTAGGATTATATCTGTATAACTAAACAATGGTAAAAGTAGACTGTGACTGTAAAACCAGACTGGTTGCGGGTAAAAGCGCCTCAATGGGAGCGCGTCGGTAACGTCAAAGAAATTTTGCGGGATTTAGCCCTGAATACGGTTTGTGAAGAAGCATCATGTCCCAATATTGGCGAGTGCTTCAATGCCGGAACCGCCACATTTTTAATTATGGGACCTGCTTGCACCAGAGCTTGTCCTTATTGTGATATTGACTTTGAGAAAAAACCTCAACCCCTAGATCCTACCGAACCCACACGACTAGCAGAAGCAGTCCGACGAATGCAGCTTAATCACGTTGTGATTACTTCTGTAAACCGAGATGATTTAGCCGATGGTGGTGCATCTCAGTTTGTCCGGTGTATTACCGAAGTTCACAGCGTCTCACCTAACACTACAATAGAGGTGTTGATTCCTGATTTATGCGGAAATTGGAATGCTCTAGAAATCATTCTTCAAGCTGCACCAGAGGTACTCAATCACAACACAGAAACCATACCTCGTTTGTATCGTCGAGTACGTCCCCAAGGCAACTATGAACGGACACTGGAATTATTACAACGCACTCGCCAAATTTCACCCAGCACATATACCAAATCCGGTATTATGGTGGGTTTAGGTGAAACTGATACAGAAATTCGCCAAGTCATGCAAGATTTGCGAGCAGTAGATTGTGATATTTTGACCATTGGGCAATATCTCCAACCCAGTCAAAAACACCTGCAAGTAGCTGATTTTATCACTCCCGCACAATTTGCAGCTTGGCAAGCTTATGGTGAGGAAATCGGATTTTTACAAGTTGTTTCTTCTCCATTGACAAGAAGCTCCTATCATGCTGAACAAGTTAGAGAATTAATGAAACGCTACCCCAGATAGATCAGGTGACAGGTGACAGGTGACTGGGAAGAGAGCAGGGGAGCAGGGGAGCAGGGGAGCAGGGGGAGGTTAATAACCCAATTACCAATGACTAATGACTAATGACCAATGACTAATGACAAAATCGAGAAATCAAAATCTATTGTTATTTTGGGTGCAGGTGCTTGGGGTGCAACTCTAGCAAATTTAGCGCGGGAAAACGGTCATCAGGTGCATTTGTGGTCACGTCAGGGAACACTAAGTTTGGAGACAGTGTTAAAAGATGCGGAAATAGTCCTGTCTGCTATCTCCATGAAAGGTGTCAGAGATGTAGCTTCATTAGTCAAGTCTTTCCCCTTGTCTCCAGAGACAATATTTGTTACAGCCACAAAAGGCTTAGATCCTCAAACTACCTCCACTCCATCGCAAATTTGGCAAACAGAATTTCCAGATCATTCAGTAGTTGTCCTTTCAGGTCCTAATTTATCTGAAGAAATTGCACAGTCATTACCAGCTGCTACCGTAGTAGCCAGCAAAAATACTGCTGCTGCAAAAATCGTGCAACAAGTCTTTTCTTCTAGTCGTTTTCGTGTGTATACTAACCCTGATCCGGTAGGTGTAGAACTAGGTGGTACACTCAAGAACGTGATGGCGATCGCAGCTGGTGTCTGTGATGGTTTACATCTGGGAACCAATGCCAAAGCAGCCTTAGTAACCCGTGGGTTAGCGGAAATAATTCGTATTGGGAGAACTTTTGGCGCAAAACCGGAAACATTTTACGGTTTATCCGGTCTAGGAGATTTGTTAGCGACCTGCAACAGCCCTTTAAGTCGCAATTACCAAGTTGGCTACCAGCTGGCTAGTGGGAAAACGCTGACAGAAATTCTCGCTACTTTACCAGGAACCGCTGAAGGAGTGAACACCTGCCGAGTTTTGATGCAAATATCCGAGCAACAAAATATTACTATCCCTATTACTGAGCAAGTTTATCGGTTACTTGAAACTGAAGTTACACCTCAACAAGCTCTTGATGAACTAATGTTAAGAGATATCAAACCAGAGTATCACCAATAAAGTTATGGCTTGCCCTATGCTGGTCTATCAGCATTATTCCGTAAGTCACACAGGTTAATTGCCAAATAATCACTAAAAAAATTGTTAAATCGTCAGGAAAATACTTCCCTGCTCATGTAAAGATAACCATGTAGTTTATCAACAGCAAAATTACTAGGAATATTGTTATGCTTAGTTATACAAGTAACTCTTTATTCCCCAAAATTTCCCTGTTGACTAGGTAAATTCTTATTTCCAGCTAGGCTGTAGCTGGAAAAGGCAATGAGTTCAATCAAAAAACTACAGTCATTGATGAACTTCGGTAAAAATGTATCCCTAACAATCTGTTTGAAAATCTAATTTTATACTAGTCATATTTTTTTAGTCCGTGCAGGGTAAGTTTGTTTGTGTAATAGCGAATTATGTTCGCTACACAGTTTTCAGACAGCCCCACCAAACTAGTACAATCTTTTTTTGCAAAGAATTGTACTGCAAAGCTCAATTGTGTTATTTCATTGTGAATTACGGGAACAATAGCAACAGTTCATTAGCTGACCGTAATTTAGCTGACCGTAATCTATTAGTACATTCACAATAAGACATTATGCCAGCAACATCTTTCTACACAAATGCAGGCTACGATTCCCAAAAGTCTAGCGCAGCATTAAACTCTGATCTGAATATTGAAGAGGGTGATTTGTCCCTAGACGATCTGCAAGATATAGAAATAGCTTCTGTCGATCCTCATAACTTGGCTGCTAACAACAACCGCCGCAGTACAGACTTAGTACGTTTATACCTTCAAGAAATTGGTCGGGTACGTTTGCTAGGCCGGGATGAAGAAGTTTCAGAAGCTCAAAGAGTTCAGCGATATTTGCGGATGCGGATAGTGCTTGCTAATGCAGCCAAGCAAGGTGACGCTGTGATTGTGCCTTATCTGCGATTAATTGAAGTTCAAGAGCGTTTAGTCTCTGAACTAGGACATCGCCCCTCGTTGGAAAGGTGGGCTACTACAGCTGGTATCAACTTATCGGATCTCAAGCCCACTTTATCAGAAGGTAAACGTCGCTGGGCCGAAACTGCCAAGTTGACAGTGGCAGAATTGGATGAAATCCAAACTCAAGGACTTCAAGCCAAAGAACACATGATTAAGGCTAATTTGCGCCTTGTCGTGTCTGTGGCTAAAAAGTATCAGAATCGTGGCTTGGAACTATTAGATCTAGTTCAAGAAGGTACTCTCGGTTTAGAACGAGCCGTAGAAAAATTTGACCCCACAAAGGGTTATCGCTTTAGTACCTATGCTTATTGGTGGATTCGTCAAGGAATTACCAGAGCGATCGCTACCTCTAGCCGCACAATTCGCCTTCCTGTTCATATTACAGAAAAGCTCAACAAAATCAAAAAGGCACAACGTAAAATTGCTCAAGAACAAGGTCGCACTCCTACTTTAGAAGACCTAGCACTTGAATTAGACATGACACCTACCCAAGTCCGGGAAGTGTTGTTACGTGTCCCTCGTTCTGTTTCTTTAGAAACCAAGGTAGGAAAAGATAAAGATACTGAGTTAGGGGAATTGCTAGAAACAGATAGTGTTACCCCAGAAGAAATGTTAATGCGGGAATCTTTACAAAAAGATTTGCATAATTTACTAGCAGATTTAACCACTCGTGAACGTGAAGTTATTCTGATGCGGTTTGGTTTATCCGATGGACATCCTTACTCATTAGCCGAAATTGGCCGCGCTTTAGACTTATCACGGGAAAGAGTGCGACAAATCGAATCCAAAGCATTGCAAAAGCTCCGCCAACCCAAGCGCCGTAACCTCATCCGCGACTATTTGGAATCTTTAAGTTAGAAATGGTGATTGGGAATTGGGAATTGGGAATTCGTGAGCAACTGACAACTGATAACTGACAACTAATAAATATTGTCAATAAGTCATGATTGTTGCAAATCGATCCCAATATTTGTTATATTCTCAATTAACAGGCTTTGTTGAGAAAATTTAGTATGACTGTCTACACAACTGGTTCACTTAAGGCAGAACTAAACGACCGGGGCTGGCGTTTAACTCCCCAACGAGAAACAATCCTACATATTTTTCAAGAACTTCCACAGGGTGAACATTTAAGTGCGGAGGATCTTTATCATCGCCTAGAAACTGATGGTGAAGGCATCAGTCTATCAACTATCTATAGGACTTTAAAGTTGATGGCCAGAATGGGCATCTTGCGGGAACTAGAGCTAGGTGAAGGACATAAACACTATGAAATTAATCAGCCCTATCCCCATCATCACCACCACCTTATTTGTGTCAAGTGCAATACTACAATTGAGTTCAAAAACGAATCAATTTTGAAAATTGGCGCAAAAACAGCCCAAAAAGAAGGATTTCACCTCCTTGATTGTCAACTGACTATTCATGCTGTCTGTCCCAAATGCCAACGGGCATTAATGCCGCTTTAACACCTGGAACGGCTCACAAAGCGTCCGCATAGTGTGCTGTAGGTAGGAAAGCCAGATTAAACCATCAGATATAGCAGGAGTCAGGAGTCACGAGTCACGAGTAAAACCCTTTTGTCGTGGGAGTTTTATTATCAATTGATCTCCTAACCACCCTGTCCATGGCTATAAATAACAGTTATCGGAGGCAAGTAATTAGTGGGGGGAATTTTCTGTTTTGTCGAAGCGGAAGGCTAAAAGCTTCCGCTTTTGACATCATCTTTTAAGATCATAAAACTGATGACATCATTTTTCTTCGATCGCACCTTCCGCTTGATGTACTAGATTTCGCAAATTTTCCAACGTTTCTCGATTTACATCTTCCCATAAACCCCGCTGGTGAGCTTCCAGCAACCTTTCTGCCATATCACGCAAAGCCCAAGGGTTCTTATCTTGAATAAATTCACATACAACCGGATCTTCTAGATAACTCTCCACAACACCCTGATACATATAATCTTCTACACATTGAGCCGTAGCATCATAGGCAAATAAGAAATCCACCGTTGCAGCCATTTCAAAAGCGCCTTTGTAACCGTGACGCATGACTCCCGCTATCCATTTGGGGTTAACCACACGCGAACGATACACCCGTGCAATTTCTTCTCTCAGTTGGCGGACTTTTGGCTGGGATGTGTTGGAATTGTCGCCAAAATATGTTTCTGGGTTTTTCCCTTGTAGAGAACGCACCGCAGCCGTTAAACCGCCCTGAAATTGATAATAATCATCAGAATCGAGCAAATCGTGTTCACGGTTATCTTGATTGTGTAGAACTATTTGCATTTGCTTCAAGCGTTGTTCAAAAGCTTCGATAGAGGTGGCAGTATTCTTTGTTCCTGTTCCCTGTTCCCCGTTCCCTGTTCCCCCGTAAGCGTAGGAACTCCAATTCATGTAAGCGCGGGCTAGGTCTTGGTCAGTTTGCCAGTTTTGTGAAGCAATTAAACCTTGAAGTCCTGCACCATAAGCACCAGGTTGAGAACCAAAGACACGATATAGCGATCTCTCTTGTGCAGTCTCCACACTTAAACCTTGTTGAGTCCATAAATTAGTATCTTGACGAACTGCATCTGCTAACGGGTTTTCCTCAGCTGGTTCATCTAACTTAGCAACCGCTTCCACCGCTTGGGAAAATAAATCAATCAAGTTGGGGAAAGCGTCGCGAAAAAATCCCGAAATTCTTAAAGTCACATCAACGCGGGGACGACCCAAAATTGATAAAGGCAAAATTTCAAAATCTACTACTCTTCGTGCTGCACCATCCCAAACAGGTTTTACACCCAGTAAAGCCAAAGCTTCCGCAATATCATCACCTCCAGTCCGCATGGTAGATGTACCCCAGACTGATAAACCCAGAGTTTTCGGATATTCTCCATGTTCTTGGGTGTAGGTTTCAATTAGAGTTTCCGCTGCTTTTCTCCCCACATCCCAAGCTGTTTCTGTAGGAATAGCGCGAATATCTACAGCATAAAAGTTTTTACCGGTGGGGAGAACTTCTGGTCTTCCCCGTGTGGGTGCGCCAGATGGGGCGCTGGGGACGTATTTACCGTCTAGTCCGCGTAATAAGTTGGTGATTTCTTGGTGGGTTTGTCGGAGTGCAGGGAGGAGTTTTGATTGAATCCATCTGACAACTGGATTCATTGGGGAATCGGAGGGACTGAAGATGATGCACTCGTAATTTATCAGCCTTTCAACTAGATCAGCGGCTTCTTCTTCTAGGAGTTCGACGACATCGCCGTGTGTACGACATAATCTGACTCTCAAGCAAATACGTACAGACGCATCCACGTATAAACGAGGGGTGAAGGGGGTGCTGAGGTCTGTGGTGAGGGGGTCAATGTCTAAGCCCCAGTCTTGAGCGATCGCACGGGTAATTCCCATACAATAGCGGTTGGGGATACGAGCGATCGCCACAACTAAATCTCGTAACTGTCTACCTTGGGGAACTTGTCCGAAAATGTGTAAACCGTCTCTAATTTGCGCTTCTTTAAGTTCACACAAATAACCATCCAAAGAATTTAAAATCAAAGATTCAAAATTTACGATATCTTGAGGATTTGTGATACCTAAATCTTTGTAGAGATTTTCCTTGATGACTAATTCTTGAATGCGATCGCGTAAAGTTGGTAAACGAGAAGGATCTAAACTTTCTGCTTCGTAATATTCATCAATTAAATTTTCTACCTGTTGCAAAGCCCCATACAGTTCAGCACGAGTCATAGGGGGTGTCAGGTGGTCAATAATTACTGCTTGGGCGCGTCTCTTCGCTTGAGAACCTTCACCAGGGTCATTAACAATGAAAGGATATAAATGAGGCATAGCCCCAAAAGCAACTTCAGGATAACAAGTATTAGATAAAGCCACACTTTTACCAGGTAGCCATTCTAAATTTCCATGTTTCCCAACATGAACAATTGCATCCGCACCAAAACAACTAGAGTATTTTTCCCGCACCCAATAATAAAAAGCTAAATAAGCGTGAGTAGGTTCTAAATCAGGTGCATGATAATTCAAACTAGGGTCATTTTCATAACCCCGTGAAGGCTGAACACCTACGAACAAGTTGCCAAATTGAATACCGGAAATGGGAAAGGCAGAGGAGCAGGGGAGCAGGGGAGCAGGGGAGAAAGAATTACCTATCTGTATATTTGTGTTTCCATCAGTGTGTGCGCCCCATCTTTTAATAATTTGTTGTTGTACTTCTGCTGGCAAAGTAACAAAATACTCGTGATATTCTTCTACAGAAAGGCTTTGATTTACTGGTTTCCAATCTTTGCCTTCTGGGTCATTGGTAACACCAGCGGTTAACATCTGAATTAATTCATCACCATCAGCAGGGATATTTCCCACTTCATACCCAGCCAACTGTAAAGCTTTGAGAATTTCCACACAACTAGCAGGAGTGTCCAGTCCTACGCCATTAGCAAGGCGGCCATTAGTGTTGGGGTAATTTGCCAAAATCAAGGCTATGCGACGTTCTTGGGGTGGTTTATGGCGTAATCGTACCCAATTAGCAGCCAGTTGGGCGACAAATTCAATGCGATCGCTCACTGGTTCATAGACTACCACATCAGTTTCTAAGTCATTATTGCGAGTCTGTAAGGTTTTAAAAGACACAGCCCGACTAATAATGCGCCCATCTACCTCTGGTAACACCACATTCATCGCCATATCACGGGGAGTCAAACCTTGTAACTGTGACTCCCACTGTTCAACAGAACTAGCGCAAAGAATCACCTGCAACACAGGTACATCTAATTTTTCCCACAGTTCAATTTGGGGTGTTTCCGTTTCCAACCGCGCTAAAGAAAAACTCGTGGTATTAAGTAACAAGCTAACATGATCAGAGTCTTTCGGTTGGAAAAGCTCCATCAACTCATTGCTAACACCCGGTTCACGCAAAGAAGAAACAAAAACAGGCACAGGTTGTAAATTTTTCTCTGCTAAAGCAGTACATAAAGCCTCAATAACCTGAGTATTTCCCGCCAAATAATGAGCGCGGTAGAATAAAATACCTACTTTGGGGAATTGGAAATTGGGGATTGGGAATAAATTATTCTCCTCTGCTCCCCTGCTCCTCTGCTCCCCATCTCCCCATCTCCCCACACGGGGGACAGCTTGCGGTGGTGGAGGATTGAATTTAGTTAACAGGGAGATATCAGCGATAAATTGGAGAGCATTCAGGAAATTTTCTATACCACCTTCTCTAAAATACTGCCATACTTGGTTAACAATTTCTGAGGAAACAGTGGAATGAGAGATTAAATCTGGATCAAGAGCGTCGTCTCCTGGTATTACAATTAAAGTTGTACCCTGACGTTGCACTATTTCCTGTACTACTTCCAAACCATACGTCCAATAGGAACGTCCTCCTAATAGGCGCAAAACAATTACTTGGGCAAGTTCTAACACTTGCTCGCCATAAGTATCTATACTTATTTGTTGCTGTAATTGCAACAGGTTGGCAACCCTTAAAGCAGGAAATTGTGCAGGTAATTTTGGTACTACTGCTGCTAGAGTTTGAATGTCGGTATCAGCAGCAGTAATAAACACGAAAGGGGCTGGGGTTTGTTCTAGAAAAATCAAACCTTCTGACTGATTCCATCCACCTGGTGTAGCACTTATACGATGCATAATTCTCTATTACTACCTTAAACTTTTGGTTAGTACACAATCACAAAAAACCAGGAAGGAAACCGTAGTCCCCTACGCACAGGCTACGTCAACACGCAGCGTACTGGAAAGAAGGGGGGCAAGCAACAAGGATTTTAGCCTACCCTTGCCCTTTGTCAGTTACCCATTGCCCTACGTAGGCATTCAGCCCATCTCATTAGAATTTTGAAAATGCTTAGTTCTCCCGATTTGAGCTTTTCTCGAACCTTGCCTTTGATTGTATTTAATCGGCTTGGGGAATTGTTGCAGCAGATGGCTCAAGCAGTAGGCAGTGCTGCTTTAATACTGACAGAAGCTGTGTTGGCACGAATTCGTATTCCCGTCGAATGGCAAAAGCAACGGTTTACGCTTGTGGTTTCTGAGCAATTTAGTGCGTTACTGCTAGGCAACATAGAAGCAGCAGAGGAAGAAAGCAGGGGAACAGATAAAGAAGAAATTCCCTTTGATTCCCTCAATGCTAGTTTGACATTTAATTCAGAAGCGATCGCTGTCTTTGTGTCGAAATTAAGAAATTTGTTTGAGTCTAATTCTTACATTTACCAAAACATCGCCCAATATCAGCAAGTTCTTTCTCCTAATGATGCGACGCTGCAAACTAAATTCACGCTGTTGTTATTAGAATATCTCCTCCCATTTGTTAACAAGGAGGTACAAACACCTAGAATTTCTATTCCTCTAGAGGGTTCTAGTTGTCAAGCCGTGGAAGATGCCTTGACAAAACAAATTGCCCAAGAAAGGCTGTTGAATCAGGTAACAACGCAAATCCGTAAAAGCCTAGATTTGCCAGTCATTATGGATATGGCAATTACACAAGTACGTGAATTTTTGGCATTAGATAGATTAGTAATCTATAAATTTGTGTCATCTCCAGTCAAGAATCAAAACACATCACTTAACTGTCAAGATTCACCGCCGTCGGTAGTAAACGCCCAATTTATAAAACAAGATTGTCAACAGTATGGAGGTTGTGTAGTCTATGAATCCCTGGCTACAGATTCCATTTCCTCTGTTTTAAATTATCAGGAAGAAGATTGGCTGACCCGAAATTCTCGATGTTGGGAAAAGTATCATCAAGGCTTTATTTTAGCTGTGGATGATGTAGAAAAAACCTATGCGTTTGAAGATTGTTTATTGAATTTTTTAAGAAAAAGCAAAATCAATGCGAAGTTGGCAGCACCTATTATTTTTGAAGACAAACTTTGGGGTTTGTTGATTGCTCATCAATGCAATACTCCCCGTAATTGGACTGAAAGTGAAAAAAGCTTGTTATCTTCAATTGCAGAACAGTTAGCTATAGCTATTCATCAATCTGAGTTAATGGGATCTCTGCGAGAAGCTACACGCACCCTGACTCAAGAAAAACAAACCTTAGAACAACGAGTGATTGAACGCACGATGGCACTGCGGGAAGCCCTATTGGCCGCAGAAGCTGCCAGCCGTCTTAGAAGTGAATTTCTTGCTACTATTAGTCATGAATTACTCACACCTTTAACTTATGTAATCGGGATGTCTTCTACATTATTGCGTTGGCCTTTGGGTGAATTAAGTCAACGACAACGGGATTATTTACAAACTATCCATGACAGTGGTGAACATTTATTAGAAATGATTAATGACATCCTCGATTTATCACAGATTGAGGCTGGTAAAACAGTATTAAATATTTCTGAATTTTCTTTAGTGAAGTCAGCAGAAAATATATTAGACTCCCTATTAGAAAAAGCAACAAGCGAAAAAGTCACCCTGAAACTTGATTTGCAAATTAATCCTACATATGATCTCTTTAACGCTGATTCTGGAAGAATAGAACAAATTCTCTGGAATTTATTGGCTAATGCCATCAAGTTCACCCCAGAAGGTGGTAGTGTCACTTTACGCCTGTGGGTAGAAGACAATACTGCTATATTTCAAATAGAAGATACAGGTATTGGCATACCAGAAGAGAAATTACCACTACTATTTGAGAAGTTTCAACAACTTGATACACCCTATCATCGTCGCTACGAAGGTACAGGAGTTGGTTTAGCTTTAACTAAACAACTTGTAGAACTCCATCGGGGTCGAATTGAAGTAGAATCCACTGTAGGCATCGGCTCTATTTTTACTGTCTGGATACCAAAACAATTGAAGTAGGGGCGAAGCATTCGGAAAATCAACTTGGGAAAAAACCGATAATTTATCGCCCAAATGCTGATGCTTCCAGTCCCGTTAGGGATACGCCCGTACAGGAGTCAGAATATTTTATAAGTTGGTACATTATCAAATAATAAAAATTCAACATGATTAATTTACAAAAAGGATTAATTGTTTCCTGTCAAGCACCTTTAGATTCGCCATTACATGACCCAATGGTAATTGCAGCAATGGCACAAGCATCTGTTAATAATGGTGCTGTGGCTGTACGGATTGACACACCCAATCATATCAAAGCCGTGCGGGAAAAAGTAAAAGTACCAATTATCGGACTTTGGAAGCAAGTCATAACTGGTTCTGATGTATACATTACCCCTCAGTTTCATCATGCTGTCGCAGTCGCTGAAGCCGGAGCAGATATTATTGCTATAGATGCAACTACCAGAAATCGTCCTGGTGATGAAAAATTAGCTGATATTATTACCCGCATTCATCAAGAATTAGGTAAACCAGTCATGGCCGATGTGGATACATTTACAGCCGCAGAATTAGCTGTAGATGCTGGTGCTGATATTGTTGGCACTACTCTATTTGGTTACACTTTTGAAACCAAAAGTTTTGCACCTCCAGGTTGGGAACTCCTGACACAGATAGTAGCAAAATTAAATACTTTCGTAATTTGTGAAGGTGGTATTTCTTCCCCAGACCAGGCCAGCAAAGCACTGGATTTAGGTGCAGATGCAGTTGTAGTGGGTACGGCAATTACTGGGATTGATTTGCAAGTTAAAGCTTATAAATCAGCATTGAATAGTGATTAATAGTTATTTTCTTACTTTGCGTCTTTGCTCCTTTGCCTCTACCCTACGGGATCTCCTGACGGAGATTGCGCGAAACTTTGTTCAATAAGCAAATCCCCCTGACGCGATATTCTCAACCTAGATTAGTTCGGTAGGAGGTTTGCGATCGCCTATGGCTTACGCCACGCTATCTATCGGCAGCGCCCTTCGGGCGATCGCTACTCCAAGCCCACCAAGCGCAAGTACAATGACAAAGGTAGAATTCTTGCCACTTGCGACGATGATCTGGTGTTGTCACAGGCGATCGCCTATTTAACCAAACTTGTACTGCTTCTCTACTGCTGGAGTGACATTTGGGACAGCAAAATTCATAAGCGTGAACTGCCTGATTTGTCCATTCTGGTGGTGTGGGAGCAAAAGCATCCATATAAATTATAAAATTGTAATCTTAGTAGTAATTTAATATACATATACTATTATGCCTAATAATGGACATGATGGAGCCAAATATTGAAATTCGCCGTTTGTTGGATGTGATGCCTGCTTCTGGGCGCATGATGACCAAAATCGTCAGTAAACCAGAACAAAACAAGGTGATTTATGCTGCTTTTCCCTTACCCTGGAGTCAGGAACGGCCAATATATATTAATTTTGATCTGTGGCGGCGTTTGACTAAGCCACAACGAGATTTATTACTGTTACATCAGGTTAGTTGGTTAACGGGGATGAAGTGGTTACAACCAGACATTTATCAAGGAGTGGTTTTAGCAGGTTTATTAGGTGGAGTAGTGGAAGCTGCTCAATCTGATGTGGTAGGTGTAATTATTGCTGGGGGATTAAGTGCTTTAGCTGGTGTGCGGATCTGGCGGATGAATCAATCTCAATCCTCAGAATTAAAAGCCGATACAACAGCCATTTTTATCGCCCAAAGACGGGGTTACTTAGAAGCAGAAGCTGCCCAACATTTGTTAACTGCCATTGAGACAGTAGCAAAAATTGAAGGGCGTTTTAGTTTAGATTTTAATGAATTAATTCGTTGTCAAAACTTGAGAGCGATCGCAGGTTTGTCACCCGTAGGTATTCCAGAAAATTATCAATAAATTAGCAGGAGTGTCAAGCAACATTGACGTTAGCACTAGGCATGATAGAAGTATATGGCGTTCCCGCCGCAGTGGAAGCAGCAGACGCAATGTGTAAAGCTGCCCGGATCACATTTGTCGGCTATGAAAACACTGATTTAGGAAGAATTACAATCTTAATTCGCGGTGATGTCGGTGAAGTGAATATGGCAGTAAAACAAGGAATAGAATCAGTTTTAAAAGTTAATGGTGGTGAGATTCTTTGCCATCACATTATTCCCCGTCCCCATGAAAACTTAGAATATGTTTTACCAATTTATCAAAGTGCCAATATTGGCCAATTTAATGCTGATATCTGTTTTCCTCCTCCACTCAGTAATTAAAAATTACAGATGGAAATCTTCAAGTATAAATTATGAATTATTAAGTTATAATATTATTTGCTCGCATTAGAGCATCTATCATTGCATTAACCCTGATTATAAATACCAAAGCCTCCAACTTCTGTAGAGTCAGAGATGAATCCTGAGTCTTAGCGAATGTTTTTGGCGATTTAGAGTTGCGATCGCCCCCCATAATTAGCTACAATCTTTAGTCTTTGGGATATAAGCAAAGTCGCTCAAGGTCAAGCTGCACTTTTGTAAGCTATCCTGCTGACACCCAAGTTAATGAGATTTTACAGGAAAAAAGGAAAACAATGGCGAAACGAATGCAGTTAGTATTAACAAAAGATGTGAGCAAGCTGGGAAAATCCGGCGACTTAGTGGATGTAGCACCCGGCTATGCTCGAAATTATCTAATTCCCCAGAGTTTAGCTACTCATGCTACTCCTGGTATTCTCAGACAAGTAGAACGCCGTCGTGAACAAGAACGTCAACGGCAACTAGAACTCAAACAACAAGCACTAGAACAAAAAGCAGCCCTGGAAAAAGTTGCCAGCTTGAAAATTGCCAAGCAAGTGGGTGAAAACGAAGCTATTTTCGGTACAGTCACCACCCAAGATATAGCAGAAGCAATTCAAGCAGCTACCAGTCAAGAAATTGATCGGCGCGGTATTACTATCCCTGATATTAACCACTTGGGTACATACAAAGCCGAAATTAAACTGCATTCTGAAGTAACAGCGCAAATCGATATCGAAGTTGTTGCCAGCTAAGTCAGGTGACAGGTGACAGGTGACAGGGAAGAGGAAGATGAGGTAACGGGGTGATGGAGAGAATAATGTATTCCCTTCTGCCTTTTGCCTGTTTCCTTTTGCCTTCTACCTTTTACCTTTTGTCTCCTAACAAGCCAAATTGCGTTAATATTTAAAACTTGCTCACAAAACCCAAATCGCTTATGGCTGAAGAACTGAGTTTTCAAGGCGATGGCAGCGATCGTCTACCACCCCAAAACATCGAAGCAGAAGAAGCGATTTTGGGGGGTATTCTTCTAGATCCAGAAGCAGTAGGGCGAGTGCGCGATCGCCTCGTTCCCGAAGCCTTTTATATTAATCCCCACAGAGAAATCTATCAAGCCGCCCTAACTCTCCACGCCCAAAATAAACCTACAGACTTACTTTCCCTTACCAGTTGGCTGAGTGACAATGATAAACTAACCCGCATTGGTGGCAGAAATAAATTAGCCACTTTAGTAGACCGCACTGTATCAGCAGTTAACATAGATGCCTTAGCAGAGTTAGTCATGGAAAAACATCTGCGACGGCAATTAATCAAAGCCGGCAATGAAATTGTACAACTTGGTTACGAGACACAAACAGAATTACCCATAGTCCTTGACCAAGCAGAACAGAAAGTTTTTGGCGTTACTCAAGAAAAACCCCAATCTGGCTTAGTTCACATTTCTGATACCTTAATTAATGCCTTTCAAGAAGTTGAAAAAAGACATGAAGGCATCGCTTTACCCGGTATACCCTGCGGTTTTTATGATTTAGATGCCATGACCACTGGTTTTCAGCGTTCTGATTTAATTATCGTCGCTGGTAGGCCATCAATGGGTAAATGCCTGAGTTATGACTCAGAAATCGTCCTAGCAGATGGACAAATTTCCACAATTGAAGAATTGTATCAGCAACGGCAAGGTTCATTATTAACATTAAATGATGATTGGAAATTGACCTTTACCCAACCATCTGCATTTGTAGATGATGGAATTAAACCAGTTTTCCGAGTCACAACTCGCTTGGGTCGGGCAATTGAAACTACAATTACTCACCCATTTTTAACTATTAAAGGTTGGCAGAGGTTAGAAAATCTCCAAGTTGGAAATAAGATTGCCATCCCTCGGAAAATAGATGTGTTTGGTACAGAAACTATCCGCGAGTGTGAAGTCAAATTATTAGGATATTTAATTGGTGATGGTGGTTTAACTAATAGTACTCCTAGATTTACAAACAGTAATCCATTACTGCAAACAGAGTTTTCCCAAGCAGTAACTGAATTTGGTGGTTTGTCAGTAAGATGGGAAGATTCCCAAGGACAACGGACACCTTCATTATGTGTTCGCGGAGATTTGGAATTTATTGCTACTCAAAGACAGCTTTTTGCGGAAAGTCTCAAAATTGCTATTAGTTCTCGTTCATTATCTGCTAAAAAATTGAGCGATGAACTAGGAGTAACTCCATCTTTACTTTGTATGTGGCAGAAAGGAGAGTGCGTACCCAATGATGACACTTTTCAGCTATTGTGTAAAACTCTGGGAATGGAGTTAGAAGAATTTGCACCTCATGAATTTGCTAGTATCAGCGAATCGAGTAAAAATGCTTTGATAATTTGGTTAGAAAAATTAGGTTTATGGGGTAAAAATGCTAATGCTAAAACTATTCCATCAATTGTCTTTAAATTAGAAAAATCACAATTATCATTGTTTCTAAATCGCCTCTTTGCTACTGATGGTTGGGCGACTTTACTTAATAGTGGTCAATCACAATTAGGTTATTGTACAGTCAGCGAAAAACTAGCAAGACAAATTCAACATCTGTTATTAAGATTTGGAATTATTGCTGCTTTGAAAAAACGGTCTGTAAAATATAATAGTACTCGTAGACTAGCATGGCAATTAGATATTACTGATGCTTTATCTATCAAAAACTTCATTGCAGAAATTGGCATTTTTGGCAAAGAAGCAGCATTAGCAAAAGTTACAGAAGCAATATATCAAAAAAGATATCAAACCAATCATGACTTAATACCTGTAGAGATTTGGGAACAGATAGCAGTAGCTAAAGGTAGCGAAACTTGGAGTAGTTTAGCTCAACGGGCTGGGATTAAAAGCTATACAAATATCCATGTCGGTAAGCGGGCATTAAAACGGGAAAGATTATGGAGTTTAGCCACTGCTTTAGATAATTTACCACTTCAGCAATTAGCAAATAGTGATGTATATTGGGATGAAATCATTTCTATTGAACCAGTTGGTAACAAACAAGTTTATGATTTAACAATTCCCGAAACACACAACTTTATTGCTAATGATATTTGTGTTCACAATACGGCATTTTGCCTTAACCTAGCTCACAATATCGCTGCTGGTTATAAATTACCAGTTGCAGTTTTCAGCTTAGAAATGTCCAAAGAACAGCTAGTACAGCGACTATTAGCTAGTGAAGCAGGAATTGAAAGTGGTTATTTACGGAGTGGCCGCATCAGCCAAACCCAATGGGAACCTTTAAGCCGTGCCATTGGTATGCTTTCAGAAATGCCAATTTTCATCGATGACACTCCGAACATTACTGTCACCCAAATGCGGAGTCAAGCGCGACGACTGCAAGCAGAACAGAACACAGAACTAGGATTAATTGTCATAGATTACTTGCAATTAATGGAAGGAGCAGGAGATAATCGGGTTCAGGAATTATCGAGAATTACCCGTTCTTTAAAAGGTTTAGCCCGTGAATTATCTGTTCCCGTAATTGCTTTATCACAGTTAAGTCGAGGAGTAGAAGCACGCACCAATAAACGTCCCATGTTGTCAGATTTAAGAGAATCTGGTTGTTTAACAGGTGATAGTCTAGTCACATTAGCAGATACCGGATTACAAGTACCAATTAAAGAATTAGTAGGTAAATCTGGTTTTGCAGTTTGGGCATTAAATGAAAACACAATGCAGTTAGAAAAAGCAATTGTTAGTAATGCCTTTTCCACAGGTGTGAAACCTGTATTTACATTAAAAACTCGATTAGGACAAAAAATTAGGGCAACAGCTAATCACAAATTCCTCACAATTGATGGTTGGGAAAGACTTGATGAATTAAATCCTCAACAACATCTGTGTTTACCAAGACATCTACTTATTTCTGGTAAACAAACTATTTGTGGTTCTACACTTTCCAAGGCAAACTTAAGTCGAGAAAGAGCATTAAAAATTGCTAATATTGTTGAATCAAGGGATTTACTTACTCTTGCCAACAGTGATGTCTATTGGGATGAAATTGTGGCAATTATACCTGATGGAGAAGAAGAAGTATTTGACCTAACAGTTCCTCATTTGCATAATTTTGTGGCAAATAATATCATCGTCCACAATTCAATTGAACAAGACGCGGATTTAGTAATTATGCTTTATCGCGATGAATATTATTCACCAGATACGCCAGATCGGGGAATAGCAGAAGTGATAATTGCTAAACACCGCAACGGACCAACAGGCACCGTGAAACTTTTATTCGATCCACAATTTACAAAATTCAAAAACCTAGCTAGACCAAATAATTATTAAAAAAAATGAGGATTGGGAATTAAGGTTTTTCTTTTTATTACCCAGTCCCCAGTCCCCAGTCTTTTTTAACTATTTAATATCCAACAACTCCACATCAAAAATCAAAGTAGCGTTGGGTGGAATCACACCACCAGCACCTCTAGAACCATAACCCAACTCTGAAGGGATAATCAACTGCCGGCGATCGCCTACTTTCATGCTGCTCAGTCCTTCATCCCAGCCTTTGATTACTTGTCCAATCCCAATTTTAAAACTGAAGGGACTCTTGCGATCTCGTGAACTATCAAACTTAGTCCCGTCTTCTAAAGTGCCGGTATAGTGAACCACAACCGTTTGTCCCTTCTGAGGAGTTGCTCCAGTACCTTTTTCCAATTCAATGTACTTTAGTCCAGAGGTAGTAGTTACGACATTGGCATCAGACATAGTATTACTCACTATCACAGTATTTTTTTCTTCAATTACAGTAGTGGCTGCTGGTGGAGTTTGAGTCAACTTAGCAGCAACAGCAGTATCCTGTTTACCATCTCCTACTTGCGCTAATACCAAAGCCACGACACACACCAGCATGAACACCACGCTGAGTAAAATTCCTTTCAAAATCTGCCCTCCCCATCATATAGGTAGCTTGGTAATCAGATTACCGACAGCACACAAATCAGTTTAAATCACAAGAGGTATTCTAGCGCCAAAGCTTATTTTCTAAATCGCGCACCTGACGTTCTAAACGATCAATTCTACCCCGTAGTTCATCCACTTCTGACTGACGAGCCACCCCCAAATCCTGCATCATATTTCGCATCTGTCGTTGCATCTGCACTTCCCAGCTACCTTGCTCGGACTTTAACTGCTGGACAATATCATCCATTATCACCTTGGCTTGCTCAGGATTAAGCTTACCATCCTTGACGAGTTCATCACTAACTTGCTTAAGCTTGTCTGCTACCAAAGAAGTCGTGCCGATACCCAGCATCATTAGCTGTTCTAACCAGTTGTTGCTGTCCATACTACCTTCCTGTTATTTGTTTCTAACCAGCGAACCTTTGCTCCTGAACTTACCCCCTAAGACCATGTTTAAAGCCTACTGATTCTAGCTTACAGATATATTTTGACAAATTTGGCAACACAAGGAAATCAACAACTTAAACTGACCTGATTACCTTTCAATAATAATGTTGCCAGTTTCACGGGTAATTATTTCCGGTCTTAGAAGATTGGAAAGTTCTGGGTAGAGATAGGGTGTGGGCTGTAGGGAGCGCATTACGAAACTTGATGGGTCAACCCCTGGGTTCTAATGGGTTTGGGTTAAAGGTTTTTTTCTTCTCCATTTACCTTTTCTCCTTAAACGATAAGAAGTATCATCTATACGGCTGTAGTCAAGAGGATAATTATTGTTTACCCCACACCATCTGCACGACAAAGCAATGGACAGATACCTTGAAATGCTTACTCAAAAAGGATTTCAGCGTTGTCCATAGATAATTATCCTCCAGGCTGAATTTTTTTTTCTAAAACCCCTTGACAAAAAAAAGAAGAAGTTGCTATATTAAACGAGGTGAGGCAAGCGCCCACCACTGAACCGAGAAAAGATAATACTTTGAAAGAATAAAGA